>DASTSJ010000117.1:0-8506 GCA_035760765.1 Edaphobacter sp.
GACACTGTTTGAGCACGAAGACACACCGTTCTATTGCATGGATGTCGAGGTGAACTCGCCCACCGCCCGCGGCGGTCAGACGCTGGTGCGCGTCAAGATGCGTAATCTGCTGACGAATGCTGTCTTTGAAAAGACCTTCAAGGCCGGTGAGAAGTTCAAGGAGCCCGACCTCGAGCAGGTGGATGCGACGTATCTCTACAGCGACGCCGATGGCTACCACTTCCTCGATCAGCAGAGCTTTGAGACCCTGACGCTGACCGAAAACATGGTCGGCAACGCGCTCGACTTTCTTGTCGATGGTCTGCTCGTCCAGCTGAACAAGTACAACGGCAACCCCATCGGGCTCGATCTGCCCATCTTTGTCGACCTGACTGTGACCGAGACCGAACCCGGCCTGAGCGGAGCCTCGCAGAGTGGCAGCGTGACCAAGGTGGCGAAGCTCGAGACAGGCCTCGATATCCGCGTGCCGCTCTTCATCAAGGAAGGCGAGAAGGTGAAGGTCTCAACCGAGAGCCGCGAGTTCGCCGGACGAGCGTGAAGATTTCTCGATTTTCAGGTGTGAGTCTCAGTTCTACGATGTGTCATCCTGAGCGCAGCGGAGCGGAGTCGAAGGATCTGCGGTTTGTTTGCCTCGTCGTGAATCCCAACCGTAGATCCCGTTCGGCTTCGCTCAGGGCAGATCCTTCGACTCCGCCTCACGCGATAAAACTGCGAGAGGCTTCGCTCAGGATGACACGAAGGAAAGGGGACGGACACCGCTTCCAATATTGGAACCTGTCTGTTCACGGCTCGCTGCTCGAGCATCCTGCAAAGAATACAGGGATTCTTCGCTGCGCTCAGAATGACGGCAGGGGCATGCAACGAGTGAACAAGCAAAAAAAGCTACTTTTCTTTCAAACGATCCAACAGTCTCGTAAGCACCTCGCGCTCCTCGTCCGAGGGCTGGAACTGCAGCGGCTTGCGGCGTATGTAGCGCAGGTTCAGGTTTGCGATATCCGATGCCATCACGATAAACAGATTGCCCGGAATGTTGATCCAGTACTCATCGGGAACGGTGGCGAGATCTTCCGCCTTGGCTTTGCGAAACTGCGTACGCTCAAATCTGCGCGGATTCGCGAGCGTTATGCTCTGGAGCGAGCCGTCGCTGTTCAGCATACGGTCCTGCACCGTGCCCTGGTAGAGCCCTCCAGACTTTGTGAGGACATCGGCCATGATCCGGAAAGTGCCTTCGGGCAGCAGCATGTCGCTGAAGAGCAGGTCCCACTCGGAGATGCGGGGCACAATGGTCGCCAGCAAAGTGCGCATCCAGCGCTGGTTCAGCCGCCGCCATACGCGGTTGTAGTTCAGCACAATGGCGACGCGCAGGCCTGAAGCCACGAGGACGATGCAGTACAGCCGCCACAGAATGGCGTAGTTCATCCAGAAGAAGGCGTACAGGCTGGTGAAGAACTGCTGGTGATGGGTCTGGAAGAAGTTGTCGCTCTGCAAGGCGGAGAAGACGGTCTCCACATCGCGCTGCGTTCCCGATATCCAGAGCGCGCCCGACCAGCGTGCCCACGCTACGGCCAAGGCTAGCGGAATGATAGCTCCAATGATGGAGCGGGCGACCTCTTCGGCGTGGCTCTCGATGCGCGTCTTGCGAAAGACGACCAGGTCCGCAGCCCAGCGCGCGATCAGGTTGGGACCAAGCAGGTAGACGGCGATGAGCAAGCTGACGAGAAGCGCCAGCACCGGTCAGGCTCCTATGCGATCGCTTCGCGAAGGTCGGCAAGGTTCAGCGTGATCTCGCCGAACGAAGTGGGGATGACGGCCGACTCGTGCGCGCGAAGCTGGGCCAGCACCGCGTCTTCATGCCGCTGAATGAACTCGATAATCTCGGCGCGCAGCCGCTTCTGGCTGGTGCCGATATTGTCCTCGCGCAGCGAAAGCACGTACTCAAGCTCAGAGCTGCTCATAAGATGCCCTCATGACTGCACGATATTCGGTGCAGTTCAAGATGAAGATACCACGGAAACCTCAGGTCCGGCCTTCCATGAGTGCCTTCCTGGTGACGAGCTCACGCTGATGCAGGACGCGCACGATGAGCACACCGTCTTCTATGGGGCGATAGAAGACAACATGCTTTCCAGTCTCCATGCGACGGACTCCGGGGCGAACTGCACTGCATCTGCGTCCTAAAGAAGGCATATGAGCGATCTGCTCGAAGCATTCAATCAGTAAGTCGAAATACTTGTCTGCCTGTGAAGCGCCCCAGGTATCGATCGTGTAATCGAGAATGGCTGCGAGATCGGCCTCCGCCAGAACTGAAAGCTGATAGTGGCCCTGTCCCTTTTCTGCCATCGGTTCAGGCCTACCAGGCTTTCGGAGCTTTAGCTGAGTTAGGCAGACATCTTCTCCTGTGCCGCCGCTGCACGTCGTCGAAGACGAGTACGCAGTCTGCGGATCGGATCGCCCTTGGCAATGCCGCTGTCGAGACCAGCTTGAATTGCGGTACGCAGCGCTTCCAGCTTCGCCAGGTCTTCCTGTTCATCCTGCTCCAGTGCGCGCAAGCCTGCCCGCAGAACCTCGCTCGCGTTGGCGTACTGTCCGCTCTTCACCCGGTCGGCGACAAACCGGTCCATCTCGGGAGTCAGGTTGATATTTCGAGTCGGCATTGCTGAATCCCTCTTTCGGAAGGATAGTGGTGATTGGCAAAAATTGGCAACAGCCTACAGCAGCTCCTGAGCGCGCAGCACCGCCGCAACCGCTTCTTCCGGCGTTGCTCCAACACCGCTCAAATGGCCCATCTTCCTTCCCTTGCGCGGGCGATGCTTCTCGTACAGGTGCAGGCGAACTCCGGGCACGGAGAGTGCGCGGTCGAAGTGCGGCTCGCGGGGGGAGCCATCCTCGTTCAGCCAGACGTCGCCCAGCAGGTTTGCAATCGCGCAGGGCTGAACGATGTCCACCTCTCCCAGGGGGAGATCGCAGACGGCGCGGACAAGCTGCTCGAACTGGCTGGTCACGCAGGCTCGCTCGCTCGAGTGATAACTGTTGTGCGGGCGCGGTGCGAGCTCGTTGACGAGCACCTGGCCTGCGGTGGTGACGAACATCTCGACGGCGAGGATGCCCTCGAGCTGGAAGGTGTCGGCGATGGTTTCGGCCAGCTTGCTCGCCTCGGCGGCCATGCGCTCCGTCAGCGGCGCAGGCATGACGCTCCACGCAAGGATCTGGTTCTCGTGGTAGTTCCACGCGGCGGGGTAGACCTTGACCTCGCCCGAAGGCGTGCGGGCGACGAGCACCGAGATCTCGCGTTCGAGCTCGATTGCCTTCTCGACGATTCCGGGACCCTGTCCCAGGGCCTCCCAGGCGCCGCGCAGCTCTTCTTCAGGGTCTGCATTCTGGCGGAAGCCAACCTTGCCCTGTCCGCGGCCGTCGTAGCCTCCGGTGGCGCTCTTGCAGAAGCAGCGTCCACCAAGCTCACGGATAGCATCGCGAAGCTGGTCGATCGAGCTGACGGCGCGGTACTCGCCGACGGGGAAGCCGTGACGGCTGAGCCAGTTCTTCTGCTCGACGCGGTCCTGGATGACGGCAAGCGTAGCGCGGCTGGGGCGTACAGGAGCATGACCGGCGGCGGCGTCCATGCTGGCCAGCGAGATCTGCTCGATCTCAAGGGTGACGACGTCGCATCCGCGGGCAAGGTTGGCGGCCTCGCGGGCGTCGTCCCAACCGGCCTCGATGCAGCCGTCGACGACAAACCGTGCCGGGCAGGCCGGGTCGGGGTCCAGAACCTGGATGCGGTATCCCATGGCGCGAGCGGCCATGGCGGTCATGCGGCCAAGCTGGCCGCCGCCGAAGAACCCGATGGTAGCGCCGGGAAGAATGGGATTTGCGGTGGATGTTCTGCTCAAGCCTTGACCTCAATCTCGTCGCCGACGGTCTGGGCGAGCACCTCGTCGCGCCGCGCTGCGCGCCATGCTGTCAGCTTGTCACGCAGGGCAGCATCGGTGGTCGCGAGGATCTGCGCAGCCAGAATACCCGCGTTGGCAGCGCCCGGAGCGCCGATTGCCAGTGTCCCCACGGGAACTCCTTTGGGCATCTGGACGATGCTCATCAGCGAATCCATCCCCTGCAGCATCGTCGCGGGAATGGGAACGCCAAGCACCGGCACGACCGTCTTGGCCGCGACCATGCCCGGCAGATGCGCTGCTCCGCCTGCACCGGCGATGATGACGCGCAGCCCGCGCGAGGCGGCGGTTGAGGCGTATTCAAAGAGAAGATCGGGAGTGCGATGCGCCGAGACCACACGGACCTCGTGGGGCACGCCGAACTCGGCGAGCATCTCGGCGGCGCCACGCATCACAGCATAATCATTGCGGCTTCCCATGATGATTCCAACCAGCGGTGAGGCGTCCATGGCCCGATTATACGGTGTTGGCCGCGAGGTACGGCGCTGCGGCCTTCTCAGAAGTTCAGCGAAAATCTACTTTGTTTTCTTCCTCGTGCGCTTCAGCTTGGCCTCGTTTTCATCCTCGGAATCCTTGCCCTCGCGCCACTTCCGCGTCGGGTCATCGTCAGGATCGGGAGTCTCCTGCGGGGGTCTCAGTTCCTCAGGGACGTGGCGCAGGTTGACCCGGATCCTCGTCCATGTGGAAGAGCTTCCGCGCATGGAGTCGATCAGTAGATCATCGACGGCAAGCAGTTTCGCGGCCTCAGGGTAGCGCGCCTTCCAGCGCTCCAGTCCGTCGAGCGCCGCCTGTTTGTCGGGCGAGTTCGCAATCACGAGCAGCGGCATCTTCGACTGCCGCCTCCCCGAGGGTTTGGCCCTGGGCGTACCCTCGCCGTCCTCTTCTTTAGGAGCAGATTTCTTCGCCCGCGAAGGCGCGACCCGCTTGCCCTCGCCCTCCATCTTGCGGAAGTGCGGCGGCCACGGAGCATCCCCCAGGCCCTCGGCTTCGTCGCGTGAGGCCATCTCCAGCAGAGCTTCCAGTGAACCCGACGTATCGTCCATCGCGGCATGCGGGTTCCCCTTGGCGGCGAAGCGATCCGGCACCGTGAAGATGGTGAAGTCCTCCGGGTCGCACTCCATCACCTCGTCCCAGGCGAGCGGGGTCGAGACACGCGCATCCGGCAGCGGACGCACGGAGTACGCTGCAGCCGTGGTGCGGTCCTTGGCGTTCTGGTTGTAGTCCAGAAAGACGCCGTGGCGCTCTTCCTTCCACCACTTTGAGCTTGCCAGTTGCGGCACGCGGCGCTCCACGGCCCGCGACAGGGCGATCGCCGCCCGGCGCACCTCGGTAAAGCTCCAGCGGGGCTCAATGCGCACGTTGACGTGCATGCCGCGCGAGCCGCTGGTCTTGGGCCAACCCTGAAGACCGACCTCTTCCAGCAGCGCTTTCACCTCCATCGCGACGCGCCGCACGTCATCCCACGCGACACCGGGGATAGGATCGAGATCGATGCGCAGCTCGTCCGGGTGCTCAAGATCGGCGGTCCGCACCGGGTGCGGATGCAGCTCGATGCAGCCAAGGTTGACGATCCACGCCAGCCCGGCGGTGTCGTCGACGACGATCTCCTCGGCGGTCCTGCCTGAGGGGAACGAGAGCGTCACGGTCCGCATCCACTCGGGCCGGTCGCTTGGAGCGCGCTTCTGGTAGAACGGCTCAGCCTCTGCCCCGTTCACAAAGCGCTTCAGCACGATGGGCCGGTCGCGGATGCCTTGCAGGGCTCCGGAAGCCACGCTCAGGTAATAGCGCACCAGGTCGAGCTTGGTGACGCGAACCTGTCTGGAGAAGTACAGCTTCGACGGATGGGTGACCCGCACCTCGTGTCCGTCGAGCGAAAGTATCTCGGCTGCTTCGTCTGCGCTCACCCGGCCAGCCTACAACGAAACGGATGCCGCTGGCGCGCCGGGGACGTACCGGCGGAGTGACCTGCCGGACGCCCCGCTTCTTCTCAGAGCAGCGAGAGGATCTTTTTCCGCGTCCTGTCGTCATTGTCGAAGTCGCCATGCGTCGTGCTCTGCGAGGCGTCGCCGGGAGAGGTGTAGACGCTGACGTTGCGTGCGCCGTTGAGGACCGCCGGTGAGTACTTCTCCATCCCGAGGATGGGGGTGAGCATGCCCTGCTCAAACGACTGCGACACCAGGTAGAGCAGCGAGCGCGAGTAGCCCAGCAGCTTTTCGCAGGTAGGATCCTTCTGCTCCACGCTGTCGGCCAGCTCAAACTGGTTGTACTGCTTTACGCGTCCACTGTTGAGTGCCGGAATGACAAGCTGGCTGAACTCGTCGGAACGAATGGCGGGGGCCATGAAGTTGACGGTCTCGAAGACCCACTTATCCTTCAGCTTGTCGATGATGTAGCTATGCACGATGGAGCCGGCGGAGTGGCCGATGAGGTGCAACCGCACCTTCGAAGGATCCTTGAACCAGGGTGAGCGCTGGCTGGCCTCGTAGAGCTTGATGCCGCCGCTGTTGCTGTTGGTGGAGATGGCCTCGGCGTTCTTCTTCATCTCGCCCCAGACCTTTGTCCCGGGAACGGCCAGCAGCTTCTCCAGCCGTTCGTTCCAGAAGTTCTTGATGTTGTCCCACATGGTTCCGGTGCGGCGATCCACGGTTGCCTTCTGGTCTTCCGCCATGTTCTTCAGGGTCGACAACAGGTCTGTCTCCCACATCAGGAAGATAGGAAAGATCTTGTTGTCGTAGAGCGCTTTGACCCAGACCTCCGCGGTGTTAGCGGCGTCCTCTTCGGAGGTAAGGCCGCCATGCGCGTAGATGGCGATGTCGACCGGGTCGGAGTCCTTGAGGTTCCAGCGCGTACGTGCCTCGCCGAGGTGTTGGGTCAGCAGGGCGTCCAGGTCCGACTCCTGGGTGCGGAAGTCGCCGGTGTTGCTGAGGATGCCGTTGTCCTCCATGTCGATGATGAAGGGGTCCAGCTCGCGGTTGCGCAGTGTCTTGTCCGCGGCGATCTGGACCTGGCCGTCCTTCCAGCGGAGAGACGGCGCCTGCGAGATCTCCGCTCGCAGCGTGGTGCGCACGCCGAGCTGCGCCACCCAGCAGTCCATGGCGTTGGCGCGCCAGTCGTCGTAGGTCAGCACGGCGCGACCGCCGGAGCCCCAGCCCGTGTCCCAGGAGTTGTGGATGATGAAGCCCTCTTCGGTATAGCCCACAATGGCAAAGGCGTGCGCGCCCTGTTTGCCCATGCTCTCCTGCCACGGAATGGTCCAGATGTCGGCCCTGCTCCTGGTTTTTACGTTTTCGCCCTCCATCCAGCCGTTGTGGCAGACGGCGCTGGCATAGAGCGCGCCGATCTCGTTGAGCGCGATCTGCATGTCGGGTACGGACTTGGTGTCCACGCGGTAGTAGGCGCCCAGGGGAAGGTTGACGGCATCCTGCCACCAGTCCTTCTTCGGGTTGGGATTCGGCTCCGGCATCGCCTCGGTCTTCCAGAGGTCGGCCGCGCAGGCTCCGTATTTGAACCAGCCCTTCATGGCGCCGCGCAGGCTGGAGCCGGTGTCGAGGGCGGGGTTGCCGGGGAACTCGTCGTAGCGGCGCGCCATCGAGTACAGCATGTAGGGCGAGACAGCGCGCACCTTCTTCGGATTCGCTTTGTACTGCAGGTGGTAGATCACGCTGGCCAGTGCGAAGCCTGTACAGGCGCTCGTCTGGCCCTGGTTAAGCACAGGGATGTAGAGCGGCGGAGGAATGCGTGCTGCCGGGACGACCCGTACGGCAGGCATGTAGGCACGGTCGCGCAGGTCGATGCTGTCGGCGACAACGTTCTTTTTACGTGGAGCCACCTTGGGTGCGACGGTCTTCTTCTTCGCGGGGCTTGTGCGGCGCGGCGTTGTCTTTGCGGACTTTGCAGAGGTCTTCGCCGCGCGCCTGGGTGCGCTGGCCTGCGTGTGCGCAGCGGCGCGTGGCCGCGCGTGCTTCCTGGTTGCCATAGATCACTCCTCGGAGAGAAAAAGGTGGAACGCGGCCCGTTTGTCTTTGGTGTCGATTCACAATAAACGCGAGTGCCGGTTTCGCGCCACGGTTATCTTGTCTTCTGCAAAGATTGCGTTGCTGCGTGAGAAAATGCTTGTCATGAGTGACTTCATCCCCAAACCCAGCGGTGCAAAGATCGGCGGTCTCGGCCCCAAAGCCCAGAAGCTGCAGGCGCTACGCGAAAAGATGGCGCAGCAGAAGAGCGGCGACAAGAACTTCGCTTCCACCGGAAGCTCCGGGAAGGCAAAGGCCTCGTCGGCCCCCACCAAGAAGACCAGTTTCCAGCGAAAAGCGACCTAGACGGGCGGAACGAAGGCGTCCGAAGCTGCATCTGAAGGAGAAAGAACGATGCCTAAACTCCGCCTTCGTCTGTCTTACTCTCTGGTTGCCATCATCCTTGGCGCGATCTTTGTGCTTGCCGGTCGCGCATCAGGAGAGACCATGCAAACCGTCCCACACGTCGATCTGAATCGCTATCAGGGCACGTGGTACGAGATTGTCCGGTTACCGCTGCGCTGGGAGAACAAGTGCGCCTCCGACGTC
>DASTSJ010000118.1:0-5631 GCA_035760765.1 Edaphobacter sp.
GTAGGAAAGACTAGGGACGGCAAATACCTCCTGATGGAAGCGGGCAGCCATACTACGAACGAGTGCAGCTATCTTCCTGCCGATACTCCGGAAGCCGCTTTCAAAGTGATTGCTCATCGGCTGGATGAGCAGGAGTACTACGTAGACCACCGCCACGGACTCTTTTACATCCGCGTCAACGACACGGGAAAGAACTTCCGCATCGTCACCGCGCCGGTCGAGGCCAGCGGCCGCGAGGCTTGGAAAGAGTTCATTCCCGAAGACAAGGAATCCCCGCTTGAGGATTTCGATGTATTTGACACATTCTGCGTGCTTTCCAAGCGCGAGCAGGGCCTGACAACCTTAGCGGTGGCACAGTTCACTGCAAACAATCAGCTTGGACCCGAGCAGAAGATAGCATTCCCGGAGCCCACGTACACCGCGATGGGACACGTCAACCGTGAGTTCATCACCACGAAGTTCCGCTACAGCTACCAGTCCCTTGTCTCTCCAGCGTCCATCTATGACTACGACGTTGAGGCCGGAACCTCGCTGCTGCTCAAGGAGCAGGAGATTCCGGGAGGGTTCGATCGCTCTCACTACGCTTCCGAGAGACTGTGGATGACTGCGCCGGACGGAGTGAAGATTCCTGTTTCCCTCGTGTATCGCAAAGACCGGTTCCATCAGGATGGAACAAGCCCGCTCTATGTCTATGGGTACGGATCCTATGGTTATCCTCTCCCGGTAGGATTCAGCCCGGCGCGGCTTTGCGTCCTAGACCGAGGCGTTGTCCTCGCCTACGCACACATCCGAGGTGGTGGAGACCTTGGCGACGCCTGGCACGATGCTGGCAAGATGATGGAAAAGCGAAATACCTTCACCGACTTCATTGCAGTCGTCGAAGGACTCGTCGCGCAAAACTACGGCGCGAAGGACAAAGTTGCAATCGAAGGCGGAAGTGCAGGCGGCCTGCTGATGGGCGCAGTTGTCAACGAGCGCCCGGATCTCTTCCGGGTGGTTCTGTCGCATGTTCCCTTCGTCGACGTCATGAACACCATGCTCGACGCCACCTTGCCCCTTACAGTCGCGGAGTACGAGGAGTGGGGAAATCCCAACGAGCAAGCCGCATTCGAATACATGCGCTCCTACTCGCCCTATGACAACCTGAAGCCGGGCGATTATCCGGCAATGCTGGTAAAGACAAGCCTGAATGATTCGCAGGTCATGTACTGGGAGCCGGCAAAGTATGTAGCAAAGCTGCGGACCATCAAGAAAAATGACGCTCCTCTGCTGCTCCACATCAACATGGACGCAGGACACGGTGGCGCCTCGGGCCGTTATGACTATCTGAAGGAGATCGCCTTCGACTACGCGTTTCTTCTTCGCGAACTGGGCATCGAGTCGTAGTAGATCCGCTGGGGCGAGCGTTACACCTTGCTCGTCTCAGCCTCTTCTACGTTGTCGCCTTCACCCGGAGCAAGGAACAGATTCGTCTCGAGTCCATGCTGCCGGGTGTACAGCTCGAAGTAGCGGCCACCCAAAGCGTAAAGCGACTCGTGCGTTCCTCGCTCGACGATATTTCCCTGCTCGACCACCAGGATCTGGTCAGCGCGGCGAATGGTCGAGAGCCGGTGTGCGATCACAAAGGTCGTTCTACCCTGCATCAGGTGGTTCAGGCCCGCCTGAATCATGGCCTCTGATTCCGAGTCCAGCGAACTGGTCGCCTCATCGAGGATCAGGATCCGAGGATCGGCGAGAATGGCGCGGGCGATCGAGAGTCGCTGTCTCTGTCCACCGGAAAGCTTTACACCACGCTCGCCGACGATGGTCTCGTACCCTTCCGGGAATCGCGTGGCAAACTCGTCCACGCGGGCGATCCGGCAGGCGTCCTCAAACTGCTGCTCTGTCGCTGCTGGATGGGAGAAGAGAATATTCTCGCGAATCGTGCCATCGAAGAGAAATGTCTCCTGCAGAACCACCCCGAGCTGGCTGCGATAGCTGTCCAATCGCACCGTAGAAAGGTCGACCCCGTCGACCAGGATCTGCCCTGTAGTCGCTGTATGAAACGCACAGACCAGCGAGATGATGGTCGATTTACCAGAACCGGACGACCCTACTAGCGCTGTCGCCGTCCCGGGATGCGCCTCGAAGCTAATGCCATGCAGAACCGGCTTCCCAGCCTCATACGCAAATGTGACATCTCTAAAGGTCACCTCGCCATGGATGGGGCCAAGCGTCTTGACCCGGCCCGGATCAGCGTCTTCCGTCTGTTCAGAGAGGAGATCGGCGGTTCGATCCAACCCTGCCGCCGCTTCAGTCAACTGCGTTCCGATGGAAACGAGTTGGACGATAGGCGCGATCATAAACGCAAGAAACATGACGTAGGTGACATAGCCGCCAGTTGTTAGCCTTCCTGCGACCACCTGGTGGGCTCCCAGATACATCACCAGCGCACCGACAACCCCAAGGACCATCGTCGAAGCCAGCGACATGAGCGATTGGGCCGTCAGCGACGAGATTACATTCGCGAGCAACCGGTGCGCGCCGAAGGCGAAGACGTTAGCCTCGCTCTCTTCTGCGTGATAGCCCTTGATGACGCGTACGCCCCCCAAAGACTCCGTAAGCCGCCCCGTAACCTCGGAGTTGATGCGGGATCGTTCCCGAAAGATTGGGCGAATGGTCTTGAAGGCGCGCTGCAGGATGAGACCAAAGATGACCAGAATAATGAAGGTCACGATGGTCATCTGAACGCTGAGATGAATGAGATATCCGAAGGCGAACAGCGCCGTAAGCAGACCACCGAGGAAGTCGACAATTCCTGTGCCGATCAGGTTCCTGACACCCTCAACGTCGGACATGATGCGAGCGACGAGTGCGCCAGTCCTATTGGCGTCGTAAAACGAGACGGGGAGCCTGCCAACGTGTTGCTGCGCCTTGATTCTGAGCTCAGCGATCAGCCGCTGCCCTTCTTTCGAGAGCAACTGCGTCAGCGTGTACGACGTAACGCCCTGGACTGCCGTCGCGGCAACCACCACGCCAATAATAATGGGAAGCTGAGACAGCATGTGCTTCGCCATCACGTTGTCGATCAGATAGCGCGTGGACGCCGGCAGGACCAGCCCGCTCGCTCTGTTCAGCACCATCAGGAGGAAGCTGCCCACCAGAAGCCAGCGGCGCGGCTTCATCAGCTTCAACATCTCCGGCAGGACGCGCTGCAGGTTCGGTTTCTGCTTTGCCGGCGCATCCGACAAAGCCCTCTGGCCGCGCAATGGACGATCGGCAGCCTTCATTCCCGGCGCTCCAAAGCTGGATGGACCAATCGACGGCATCTTATAGAGAGTTTACGCTCTTCGTGCACGTGCTGCCTGAGCAGTGCACAAGATGGCTTTGCTCTAAGCTACGCCCGCCGCACCCGGGCATTGATAAACGACCTCACGCAGAACAGCACATAGATCAGACAGAGCAGAGACATCGCCGCCTTCTCAAGCACCGCTGCCGGGTGCGGATACACCGTGCCGTGGGACATCTTGATCGCCTGTACGTCCGCCATGATGGTGCTTAGGAAACCAAGCAGACCCACCGTGACTGAGACATGCATCCACAGCATTCTTTTCTTTGCATCCGAAGTGTTCGCGAGCAGACCAAAAATAATGAAGAGGATTCCAAAGGCTGCGGGAATAAGGGCCGTGGGGTGAGCGCTGCCTGTGGAGACAAAACCGATCGCCGCTACCAGGATCAGGAGAACTCCAAATCCAATCGTCAACTTCGCCATGAATCTTTACTCCTTGTGTCCAGCAGAACTGGAATGAGTGGGCAAGTTCAAGAATAACTGATTGCACATCAATGCTCTTGCCGCCTGTCGCTCTGGCCGGTCATGGCGGCTTTGCCAACCTGGGCAGAACAGGACTAATCTTCTGGCCTGCTGCGGAACACGTCGGCCTGAAGGAACTTGTCTGGCCGTCAGGAGAATCCATGAGCGAGCTAACTACCAAAGTCAGCGAAGTTATCAGGAGAAAGAAGCGTGGCGTATGGTCGGTGACCCCGGACACGTCTGTCTACCACTGCATGGAGACGATGGCGGAGAAAGAGGTCGGAGCCCTGCTGGTGATGCGAGGCGAGCAGCTTGTCGGCATCATCTCGGAACGTGATTACGCCCGGAAGGTCATCCTGCAAGGAAGATCGTCCCGCGACACGAAGGTCTCCGAGATCATGGGAGCGCCCGCCCTTTGCGTGTCGCCAGAATATACCGTAGGAGATTGCATGCTGGCTATGACCAGAAACCGTGTGCGGCATCTCCCTGTGGTGGAGAGAGACAAGGTAATCGGGATCGTCTCCATCGGCGATCTCGTGAACTGGATCATCTCCGAACAGGAAGAGACCATCCGACATCTTGAGGCTTATATCTGCGGACGTTAGGACCGGCTAAGCATCTGCGGCCTTTTTGATAGCCTGCACGACCTCTTCCGGCTTCCAGTCGTTCGTGGGGTACCATGCCGCAATCTTGCCGTCCTTGCCGATAACTGCCGTGGAGAGCGAGTGCGTCAACGTCTGATTCTCCTCCGGAGTGACGCCTACGCCGAAGAATTCCAAGACCTTGTCAAGTTCATTGCCGGGCGGAACGGCGAAGTCCCAGTGCGCGAACGCGTCCTTGCTATCACGCTCCATATAGGATTCACCGTAGGTCTTCAGAATGGAAGGCGTATCAAACTTAGGATCGAAGCTGATACTGAGCAGGTGAGTCTTTTTGTAAAGAGCAGGATCCTTCGCCAGCATCGAATCGATCACGGCAAAGTTGTGCGTCATGCGCGGGCAGTAATCTTCCAACGGACAGCGCGTGTAAATGAATGTCGCCACCAGCACCTTTCCGTGAAATTGATCGAGGTGGATGGTGTGGCCGTTCTGATTCACCATGTGAAAATCAGGCACAGTATCGCCGGCCTGCGGGACATGATACTGCTTCGCTGGCTTATAGTCGGGACGAGCCTGGGCCACAATGACGATGTTATCGATCTCGGCATCGTGATATCCGCCTTCATCCTGCAGGACGTGCAGAGTCGCCGTAATGGTGTCGCCCGGGTGCAATTCGCTGACGACGCTCGGATCCTTGAGCTTGTACGGCATCGTCATCGCTTCCATAAATCCAGGAATGGCCTCGTGAGCCAGCGTCACATGAGTGGCATCTGTGCTTATGACTTTGCCGCGCAGAGAAAACGTCCTGGCGGTTCCCTGCTGCACCGACGCTGAAGGAGGGCTCTTATGGCAACCAACAACACCGATGCTGGAAAGGCCGAGCATAAGGACCAGGGGAAAGATTTGCCTGCTGAACACGATACGAACTCCTGTCTCGATGATACGTCCACCAACAGGACTACTCCAGCAGCCTGCCCTGAAGAGCATTCTCTTCTCCGGAAGGCAGGTATACCCTGAAGGCTATGGGTTCGGCATCCTCTTCAGAAGAGCTTCCCCTCCAGGTCTCCGACGCTCTTGCCCGCGGTCTTACCGTAGTAACTGCAAATCAGCGAGCCGCGCGTACCTTGCGGAACGCCTTCGACAGGCGCAACCGGGAGTCCGGGCTTCGCAGTTGGGAAACTGCGTCGATTCTCCCGTGGGAAGCCTGGATCACCGGCCTGTGGAATCAACTGCTGCTTCGGG
>DASTSJ010000119.1:0-3537 GCA_035760765.1 Edaphobacter sp.
TCGGTTGCGCTTCTGCTAGGCGGATTCCTGACAGCTCGGATACTGATGAAGGCGGTGCGCGGAGCCTTCCAACGGATGTCTGGTGAGGCACGGTCCGCAGTCGTGAGCAGGCAAGAGGGACCGTAGGTCTCTAGAAGAGGCTGCTCTGCGCGCCTTAGGTCTTAGAGTTGTTATGCTCCGCTGATCTGTTCCAGCCAGGTCTTGAGGAAATCGATCAGATCTTCGGGCGGGCGAAGCCACGCCTGGGCAGCGGTATCGCGATGTTCGCTGCGGACGAGCACGGAAAGTCCGCGATTCGCCAAACGGCGGAACCCGTCCTCGTCAGTGAGATCGTCGCCCAAGAACGCCACTGGAGTGGAGGGGGCGAGGCGGTCGAGAATCGCAGCAATCGCATCCCCCTTGTCAGGACGTGTGATGCGTAGCTCCAGGCCACCTTCAAACTGAAGAAGCTTCAGGCCGGGTCGTTGTGCGTGTGAGGACCATGCGGTGAGTGTTCGGGAGCGTACTTCCTCGACGCGCTGCTCAGGGAGACCTCGCCAATGAACGGCGATACCGCCGGGCTTGATCTCTGCGAGAGACAGGAGGCTTTCCTGCTGGAGCCAATCTTCCGCCTGGTTCAGCAGGAGCTGAAGGTCGGGCTCAATTTCTACCTGCTGGCGTGTCCCATCTTGCAGCATGTGGTCAAGGCCGTGCGCACCCCAGATCTCGACGCCGGTCAGTGGGGTCAGGAGTTTCTGGACCTCGTGGATAGGGCGTCCGGTGATAAGGATAATCTCCGTGCGGCCGTTCTGCTGGATAGATTGGAGCAGCGGTACGATGCCTGAATATGGGTATGCCTGGTCACGCTGGACCTTGAACGGCGCTAGCGTTCCGTCGTAGTCCAGAAGGAGGGCGGATGAAGGAGACGCTGCGACGCGATCGAGGAACGCGAATGTCAGATCAGTATTCTGCAGGTGTGGCATCGTTGCTCCGGGGATGGTTAGCGCTTCAGCCTGAGTTCGCAGAGTTCTCCGATGAGGGAACCTGCCCACCAATAAATGTTGTGTTCCTTGACCGTTCGACGCATTCGGCGCATCCGATCGATGATCTCGCTTACATCCATCTCGAGCGCGCGGGCGATGGCTTCGCCGGTCGCCTGGATATCGTAGGGGTTCACGATGATGGCGTCGTGCAGCTCCCGTGCAGCTCCTGTGAAGCGGCTGAGGATGAGGGAGCCGCGTTCGTCTGTCCTTGAGGCGACATATTCTTTCGCGACGAGATTCATGCCGTCATGGAGTGACGTGACGAGGCAGACGTGGGCCGCGCGGTAGTACCGTCGCACCTCCTGGTGAGAATGCTGCCTGTTGAGAAAGACGATCGGACGCCATTTTCCACGCTTGAATCGGTCGTTGATTCGATTGGCCTCGAACTCCACCTCACGCTGGAATTCAGCATAGCGAGGAATATTGCTGCGTGTTGGAGCGCCGATCTGGATGAAGGTGAACTTTCCCTGGTAGCGGGGATGCCGTTCGAGGAAGGATTCGACGGCCCGGAACCGTTCGATGATTCCCTTGGTGTAATCGACGCGATCAACACCGACACCGAGGAACGATGCGTCGATGCCAAGCTCAGAGATGATGGCACTCCGCTCTTCCTCCGCACTGTGCTGCAATGATGTGTCTGGTGCATCTTCGGTCAGCTCGACGCTGATCGGGAATGGCAGCACAGAGGAAAGGTGATCGTTGCGTTTGACGGAGAAGTGCTCCCAGTCCACGCGGGCCTCAAGAACACGGTCAACGGTGTTGAGGAAGTTATTGCAGTGGGCCTGGACGTGAAATCCGATAAGATCTGCTCCGAGCAGCCCGTCCAGGAGCTCGCGCTGCCAGGGACAGATACTGAATGCCTCGGGATTCGGCCACGGGATATGCCAGAAGATCGCAATTCGTGCGTGAGGAACCCGATCTTTTATCAGCCGAGGCAACAGAGCGAAGTGGTAATCCTGAATGAGAACCACGGGATTCTCTTCGCCCGCCATCTCTTGAATAAGAGCGTCGGCGAACCGTTCGTTTACCTTGTTGTAGTAGTCCCAGTCGGAGGCGCGAAAGGTTGGGCGGGTATGGGCCATGTGGCAAAGAGGCCACAGACCTTCGTTGGCGAACCCATAATAGTAGCCTTCCTCTTCGGCCGCGCTCAGCCAGACACGTCGCAGAGTATATCGAGGGTCGTCAGGAGGAACCTGAATACGGTCGTGGCTGTCGACCGTCTCGGCATCAGCGCTGCCGCTGCCTTGCGCGACCCATGTACCGTTGCAGGCACAAAGAATTGGCTCAATCGCGGTGACGAGACCGCTTGCAGGCACAGTCACACTGATTGTGTTGCCTTGCCAGTTATGGATGTATGGCTCTCGATTCGAGACGACAAACAGGCTGCTGCCATCCAGCTTGTTGCGAACATGCTCCGCAAGGCGCTGTGAAGTCCAGAGAGATTCGTTCGTATGACGAAGTCGGGCCTCGGTCTCGGCCGCTTCACGGGCACGCTGCATGCTTTCTGCCAGCGGAGCTATCTCTTTTGCAAGTGGCAAGAGGAAGTCGAGGTCGTTTGAGGGCGGCGGTACAACCTGCTTGCCGGTGCGCAGACTTTTCATCCATTGGGCTGCACGTGCGATAGGACCTACCAGTGTCCATCGCAGTATGAGCAATGTTATGCCGACGATGACAAGAACCTGGCCTGCGATGCGAATGAAGACTCGCCCCCAGACTCCAAAGATCTGCGAGCGAATATATCCGGTGTCGTATACGACAACGATTCCGCCGATGACATCCTTGCTGGTGGAGTGAAGGGGAGCCGCGAGAAGGTAAACACGAGTGAAATGAAGGCGAGTGGACCTGGTTTCAGGTCGGTCTTTCGCGATCGCAGTGGAAAGCGCCTCAGGTGTGCGCGAAAGAAGCGCACCCAGCTCCCGAGTCATTACGATGGAAGATCCACTTGTATCGTAGATTCCGATTCCGAGCAGATGGTCGCGATGGCTGAAGCGCTGCACCTGCTGCTCCAGCCTTCCCGTATCGCCGTTGGCCAAATAGATTTCCGCACTGCTGGCGAGGCTCTCGCCAAGGGTTTCTGCTTTGTACTCCAGATCGCGGCGAAGAGCGATTTTTTCGTCCTGGACGTCAGACCAGGACGAGACCAGAGAGACGAGAGTGACTCCCAGGATCAGCGCAATAATCAAACGTAGACTTAGAATTCGCATAGACCCATGAGTGCGACTGCCTTGATGCAGCGCCGTGTATTGGTTTCAACGTGAGCTCCCACCGCAATTGGCGAAAGAGGGAGAAGGATTCGTTGGCAATCTTAGGTTTCGCCGCCCAACTATGGCACCGCTGCAGGACGATCGGAGTGTCCGAGATCGCGCCCGGGAGCAATACGGTCGCGAACAAGCTGCTTGAGCTCTTTCATCTCCGGGAATCTCTGCTCCACATTCCGGGACCAAAGGACATCGCAGCCGATCCGTATCTCGAAGATACCGCCCGTTCCAGGCTGTAGCGAGACTTCGCCGAGCTC
>DASTSJ010000120.1:0-3020 GCA_035760765.1 Edaphobacter sp.
CAAAGGAAAAGTCATCAGTTCGCGCTCTCCCGTGGAACCGGGCTCAGGAGCCGGTGGTTGCGATGAGCGTCCGGCTTGCGAACGAAGCTGGTGTAGCGTTCGAGAACGTCCATATTCCTGTACTTCTGCTGCAGGCGTCCGTACCGCCGATCGATAACCTGATCTGCCCGGCCATTGCGGTGGAGGTCTCGCCTCTCAGAGACGAGTCGGGCAAAACAATACCGGTGACGGATAATGCCTATCAACAGCGAGTCGTGAATGCGGTCGTCAACGCTGTCGTGTCTTTCCGCACTCATAACGCACCCGCTCCCGCGCAAAGCGGCACCGGGCGCGCGAGGGTCTCTCCGTGATCCCTCGATATCAGCGCATACTTTTCTGGATTCTCATAAGCTGCATTTTCCTAATGGGAGCCTTCTTGATGAAGGGATGCAGGGACGCACACAAGCGCCTGGCCGCCCTGAACGACGCGACTCCTCTGGCTGCTCCCACAGCGACTGCAACCGAGGAGGTCACCCTCTACATCGCCTCCGATGCCGACGGCGTTATTCGGCCCGTGCGTTCTCAAATCGCTCTACCGCAGGATGCTTCACTAAAGGCGCGCGCGCTGCTGGAAAATCTGCTCTCCCAATACTCGCAGCCAGATTCAGCCCATCCGTTGCAGAGTGGACCTTCGGTCGACGACGTCTACTTACTTTCGGACGCTCTGCCTGCAGGCATAAAGCGAACGATACTGGTCAACCTTCGCGGCTCTTTTGCGGACAATCACCCCTCCGGTATCGAGGTTGAGCAGCTCACATTGAATTCCATGATCGGCACGCTGCATGCCGCGCTACCAGACTTCGAAGAGGTACGGTTCATGGTGGATGGGCAGTCTCGTGCAACGCTGGCAGGGCACGCAGGCCTGGATCACCCGTATGCTCTTCGGGACACATCCATCCATCCCCCGGCTCCAAGTGAGGCTGCAACACAGCCATGAGAACCATTGGTGTGTTCGACTCCGGTTTCGGCGGACTGACCGTTCTGCGCGAACTGCTTACGCTCGTTCCGGATGCGCGTTATGTCTATCTCGGAGATACCGCACGGCTACCCTACGGGTCAAAATCCCGCGAGACCATCGCGCGCTATGCCATCTCCAGCGCAAGATTTTTAGCCGAACAAGGCGCCGAGTTGCTCGTGATCGCATGCAACACCGCAACCGCCCTGGCGATTGAAGATGTTCGCGCGGCGCTTCCTATCCCCGTGATCGGTGTGGTTGAGCCAGGCACGCAGGCCGCGCTGAAGGCCGCCGAATCAAGTCTCCAAGGAAGGGACAAGACGGAGGTGCTGGTTCTGGCAACATCTGCCACAACCCACTCGCAGGCCTACTCCCGCAGTCTGGGGGCTTTGGGTTTGCGTTCCATCGAGAAGGCGTGCCCGCTGCTTGTTCCACTCGTCGAGGAAGGCTGGCTCGAACAACCCGCGCAGAAGGCGGTCACTCTGGAGGTACTACGAATCTATCTGCTGGAGGCCCTGGAGCAGACGCCTGCAGCGAACATTCTTTTGTTGGGATGCACGCACTATCCGCTGCTCAAGCCGTTGATTGAAACGACACTGAAGACCCTGCATCATCCGATGCAGATCATCGACTCCGCTGCAGCGACCGCCCAGGCGGTGGCAGCAACCTTACCATCCAGGGATAGTGCTGATGATGTTGAGGGTGAGTGCATTTTTTATGCGACCGATTCGATTGAGAAGTTTCAGCGTCTCGGCTCAACTTTCCTCAACCGGCCGCTCTCCCTCGTTCGCCTGATCGATCTGGGTGGATGAAAATTCGAATGCAGACGCTGCTCTCCGCGGGATAACCTAAATGCATGCCCTACCTTCTCAAGACCGAACCGAATAAGTATTCTTTTGACGATCTTCTGCGCGAAGAAGAGACGACGTGGGACGGAATCGCAAACAACCAGGCACTTCTTACACTGCGGAACATGAAGAAGGGCGACAAGCTGGTGATCTACCATTCCAACATCGGCAAAGCCGCTGTGGGCACAGCAAAGGTCGTTTCAGTGGATGCGACGGATCTCAGGAATCCTATTGTTCGCATTGCACCTGTCAAACGGCTGAAGCGCGAAAAACCGCTGGCCGAGATTCGCGAAGCTCCCGTCTTTCAGGGATCTATCCTGTTTCGCCAGTTCCGGCTCTCGGTAGTTCCGCTTACCCAGGAGCAGTACGAGTGGCTTATTCAGCCATAGCTGAAGCTGCACGGTATCTTCCAAGCACCTTGACCATCCTGCAGTGCTCCGTCAGTGCGGCGACGGCTGCTTCCGCCGTGGCAGGCCGTTCAAAACGCACATCCACATAAAACACATATTCCCATGGGCTGCCGGGGACGGGCCGAGATTCAATCTTGGTCAGGTCTACCCCTGCCCATGCAAGCCTCTCGAGAGCGGCCACCAGAGTACCCGGACGATGGTCGATCGCAAACGCCAGGCTCATCTTGTTTTCAGATTGCGTTGGTGGCAGCAGATAGGGATCCTCGTGGCGGCGTATGAGGTGAAATCGGGTGAAGTTCAGAGCATGATCTTCGACACCCGAAATTAGAACCTCGCCCCCGTACTGGCTGGCCGCAAGTTCGGGCGCGATCCCGGCTACATCTCGCAACTGATTCTCCATGAGGTACTTCACACTGCCAGCCGTGTCATAGAACGGCATCGCTTCCAGCTCAGGGTGCGAGGCCAGAAATTTTCTGCATTGCGAGAGTGCCACCGGATGCGAGAGCACCCGACGCAGACCGCTCATCGTTACGCCAGGAGCAGCAATCAGATTATGACGGATGCGAAGAAGACTCTCACGTTCGATGCGAACATCCAGTTCGAGAAGGAGATCATAGTGCTCAACAACGGAACCATGAAGGCTGTTCTCTATGGGGAGAACGGCTGCATCGACATCGCGAGAGATCACTCTCGCGAGGACCTCAGACGAGATATTGCAGGGCACGATGCTCAGATCCCGCACTTCGTTGCCCAACATCTGCAACGCCG
>DASTSJ010000121.1:0-4791 GCA_035760765.1 Edaphobacter sp.
TATAAATCCGACAGCGGGAGACAACGACTCCGGCTGGACGGATCTGACTCCAAATCTCTCCAAGCAGCCGAAACAGATTGACCTTCTGGGACAGGCTAATAACCAGTGCTTTCTTGCAACGCTCGGTGATCCTCTTGAGCTGCAGGCAGGCAAGTACCAGCAGATCCGGCTGATTCTTGCGGACAACAGCGCGAACATTCCGAACAACGTCTGCTCCAGCGCCGCCAACTGCGTCGTGCTGTCGAAGGACAACAGCGTGCATACGCTGCAGCTTTCGAGCGAGGCTAAGACGGGACTGAAGATACCGCCGGGGCAGATCGCCTCCGGAGGCCTGAATATAGCGCAGGGTGATACGAAGGACCTGAACATCGACTTCAGCACATGCGAGTCGATTGTTCTGCAGGGGAACGGGCAGTACCGCCTAAAGCCGGTCCTTCATGCGGGAGAGGTCAGCACAACCTCGACCTCGATCAACGGCAAGGTGCTGGATAGCGTCACCGGCAATCCGGTGAACGGAACCGTGCTGGTCGCACTGGAGCAGAAGGACGCTACCGGCGTCGATCGGGTGGTGATGTCGACACTCGCGAACGCGGATGGCGGCTTCGTCTTCTGTCCGATTCCGACCGGCACCTATGATGTCGTGGTTGTGGGCGTGACCGGCAATGGCGGGGTATATCAGCCCTCCATCGTGACCGGAGTCGCCAATGGCCAGACTACCGGCAATTTCAGCCTGCATCTCTCGACCGCGGGCGCAGGCGGACTGGGTAGCGCCACGCTGGCGGGAACGGTGACCTCGCAGAACTCCGCGAGCGCAGGCACTGTGGCCGACGTCCAGGTCAGCGCTCTCGAGGCTGTTGGAACCGCGACGTACACCATCCCTCTGATCCCGACCTCCACGCAGACGTCAGCCACCCTGACGGTCGAGACAGCTGCGCAGACCACCTGCCCGAAGGGCACCGACTGTGTGGATTACAGCATGGTGCTTCCGGCGGGAGGCGCTTATGTCGGGGCCTACGCGAGCGGTGGATCGACTCTGGCGCAGAGCGCGCCATTGGCGACCTACGTGGTCGACGGCATCGCGTTTGTGCCCTCCAGTGGAGGAGTGCTGAACTGCACGCCTTCCGAGCAGAAGACGCAGGCCTATGCGCTGACCAACCAGTTCTCGGTCAGTGTAGGAGCCCTGGCGTTTACGCAGTGCCAGTAGAGTGAAGACGCTGAAGAGGTCGGAGCGTGTCCGCTCCGGCCCCTTCGGCTTTAAGCCGTGTTTCGATTCTCGAGGACGGGCTTGATATCGAGGACCGGGGTGCCGTCGATCGCTTCCAGATGAACGACTTCGATCCAGCCTGCACCAGCAGCCGTAACGGTAACGCGATGCAGACCGATGGGATTCGGGCGATCAGGAGATCGCGTAGAGAAGACACCAGTAAGCGGGTTGCGCTGATCTGACCGCGGATGAACGACGAGCGTGGAGCGGCGTGACTGATGCAGCCATGTCAGCAGCCAGAGTTCGTCGCCTGTCCGGATTTGCCCAGCCGCCTGCGCGAATTCAGGCAGAATCTCGATTCGCGCTCCCGGTGCGTGCTCATGCGCCTGTTTGGGGGCGGCAGAACGGTCTGCGAGGCTGGAACGCACATAGCCGATGGGGATGAGCTTCAGGTCGTCTGCCATTTGAGTCCTGCGGAAGAGATGATCTCAGGACAGGGAAAGGTGCAGGGTTCTAGGGATGGACCGCAGATCCCATTCCGATTCGCTCAGGCTAGGCTCTTCGACTACGCTTCGCTCCGCTCAGGATGACACGAGAATACGAAAGGGATAATCGCTTGGTGATTCGTCATGGGATGGCTATTGGCCACCACTCGTCCCAGGCCACGAGCGCGAGATCAGCGCCAGCTTCTCCGGAGCCATCACCCACATGATCTGACTGATCCCGTCCGGTCCAGTCTCGATCGTAGCCATCACGAAGACAGCGCCGTTGCGCGAGAAGAGTGCCGCAGGCTGTCCGTTCGCGACGATGTAGGCAACCTCCGATCCAGTCCAGAAGTGCGACGCAAAAGAGGCAATCAACTTCGCCACGGTATGCGCTCCGAAGACCGGTTTTCGCGCCGCGTTCACCACTCCGTTGCCGTCGGTGATGGAGACGATCTCCGCGGCGAACAGCCGCTCAAGCTCCTGCACCTCGCCCTTCTGTGCGGCGCGGATGAACGTCTCCAGGAGCCTTATTTGCTCATCATGATCCGGCTGCGATCCCGGTCGGCGCCCGTCTTCAGCGACGTGCCGGCGCGCACGGGAGACGATCTGACGCACGTTGACCTCAGTGCTTTGCAGAATTTCAGCAATGGCGGAGTAGGGATAGTCAAAGGCCTCGCGCAGCACGTACGCCGCTCGCTCTGCAGGCGACAACTTTTCCAGCAGCAGCAGAACAGCGAGCGAGAGCGCCTCTCCTCGCTCTGCGCCGAGGTGCGGGTCGGAGCCGGTATCGACAGGCTCCGGCAGCCACGGGCCGATGTAGGTCTCGCGCCGCGAGCGCGCTGACTGCGCGACGTTGAGGGCGAGCCGCGTGGTGATGGTCGCGAGAAACGCTGCCGGTTCGAGCACCGCGGACCTGTCGGCTGACTGCCAGCGAATCCAGGTGTCCTGAACGATGTCTTCCGCTTCGGCTGCGCTGCCAAGAATGCGGTAGGCGATACCGAACAACCGTGGCCGTGCGCTGAGGAAGATCGCCTCAGCATCGTCCAGATCGTGGTTGGCTTCTGTGAGGTCCCGCGCCATGCGGCTATTTTAGAAGGCTCCGGGCGATTTTCCTCAGCGGGTGAGCCGCCTCCGCTATCTCCCACAGCGGGGTTGGTTAGGCTTAAAGGAATATGCGGATTCGCCGGGCCGGTCTCTTGTTCCTCCTTTTTGCAGTGGTTCCCCTCGTTTCCATCATCACGCGTGCAGAAGACGCTCCCAGGACATTGGCTACGCCGGACGTGCTGGTATTCGTTAACGGCGATCAGATGACCGGGAAGCTGCTGCACTCGACCGGAGATAAGGTCACCTTCCATAGCGACATGGCCGGCGACATCACCGTCAGCTGGTCGAAGGTGAAGGAGCTGCGTTCAGAACGGCAGTTCGTCGTACTGGGCAAAAATCAGCATTGGAACTGGCGTGCGATCCGCAGCGTCCCGGCGGGCTCCATCAACGTGGAGAACGACAAGATCGAGCTGAAGGGCAGGGGAGAGGCCGAGGTTATCCCCATCAAAGAAACGGCTGATGTGCTGGACGCAGACACCTTCAACCGCGAGGCCGTGCAGGAGGTGAACTTCTTCCATCGCTGGACCGGGTCGGCGAGCTTGGGGCTGAGCAGCGTCAGGGCTACCCAGAACAACTACACCTATACGACCGCTGTCGCACTGACGCGAAGCATGCCCAGCGTGGCCTATCTTCCACCGCGCAACCGGACCACCCTCAACTTCACCGGATCGTACAGCAGGATCACGCAGCGCCAGGCGCAGAACGCTCCACAGCTCCCCGACCTGAAGACAGCGATCTATCACGGCGATACGGAACGCGACGAGTACATCACCGGGCATGTCTACCTTCTGGCTGGAACGGCCTTCGATCACAACTTCTCGCAGGGACTGGACCTGCAGCAGATCTACGGTGCCGGAGTCGGCTGGACGGTGCTGAAACAGCCCAATCAGACGCTGGATCTGAAGGCGACGCTGCAGTACGAGAAGCAGCAGTTCTTTGTCACTTCGCTGAACACCAACACCAACCTGATCGGTTCGACATACAGCCTTAATTACATGCGCAAGCTTCCGCTGAAGGCGATCTTCCAACAACAGATGCAGTATCTGCCGGCGTACAACCAGCCGAGCGCGTACTCGGCCAACGAGACGAACAGCCTTACATTTCCTGTCTACAAACGGCTGGGATTCCAGATCGGTACACAGGACAGCTATCTCAACAATCCGCCGCCCGCGGAGTTTCCGGAGCCGGTCAACCGAAGGAACTCGTTCCAGTTCACCAGCGGAATCAGCTACACGCTCAAGTAAGCAGACGGACTACTTGAGCGTTTCGACCGGGATGTTGTCCGGGATCTTCAGCTCGAACTGGTCGTCGTCCAGCTTCTGGTTCAGCGTGAGCTTGGTGATGTTCACCGTCAGCGAGTAATGGTCGCGAGGGCGCTCGATGACAATGTTCGACGGGTAGGGCGTGTTGCCGTAATAGTGATAGTTGCTGTAGTGAGCCTTGGTGACGACCTGGCCCTTCTGGTTGTAGATGTCCTGCTGGTAGGGCAGCAGATCGGTCGAATTGATGTGGATCACGCGCAGCGTGCGCACCGTCTGGCCTTCCGGCTTGGCAAGAATCTGCAGCGAGTACGCCGGCTCTTCAATCAGGTCCTTCTTCTTTTTCCCACTCTCAATGACGCGAATGTCGGTTGTCATGGAGATGATCTGGTCCTTCTCGGGACCCTGGACAAACATGGAATCGAAGAAGACGTCCGGCCGGAGATTTTCGAGGCCGTTCTTGGACTGGGTTGTCACCGTATTCGAGCCGACGATGGCGCGTTTACGCGGCGGAATCAGCAGTTTGAAATCGGAGCCGTTGGAGACCATATCCAGCGCCTGCGTCCGGACGACCGGCACCAGCAACAGCACACGGAGAAACTCCGGCTTTCGCATCAGGATGTATCCGGCAAAGCTGGTGTACTGCGTCTCCTTGCCCTGCAGACCTCCACCCGTCGTTGCGGCGATCTCCACACTGGCGTTGAAGCTCTGCATGGAGTCGTACCGTTGAACCAGCTGG
>DASTSJ010000122.1:0-3126 GCA_035760765.1 Edaphobacter sp.
ATTACCCCAACTATCGCGTGCTCATCGTCGATAACGCTTCAGAGGATGACTCGGTTGCGCGCCTGCGGCCGCTCCTCTCCGACGATCTGGAGTTGCTGGAATCCGCTGTGAACACGGGATATACCGGAGGATGCAACGAGGGCATGAAGCGTGGGCTGGAGCTGAATGCCGAGTATGTCTGGCTGTTGAACAACGATGCCATCGTGGCTCCGCATACGCTCTCTTCGCTTGTCTCTCTCGCAGAGAATGATCCTGCGATCGGACTCGTCACGCCGCGCATTGCGTCTTTGGAGGAAGACCGTCTGACCTTCGCTGGCGGCATCATTTCCATCAAAGATCAGATCTATAACGAGACTCACGATCCCGAGGTCGCACGCGAGTGGGATCTACGTTATCCGAAGAACGGCCTCGTGATCGGCACGGCGATGCTGATTCGTACCGACGTGATTCGCAGGATCGGCATGCTCGATACGCGCTTCTTCGCTTACTTCGAGGACATCGATTACTCGGCGCGCAGCGGCCAGGCAGGCTTTCGCAATGTGGTCGATCCGGACTCCGTGGTGCGACACCTGGAGAAGAATCGGAATACCCATCCGTTAGAGATAAAGCCGCACTACTGGTACTACATGGCCCGCAACGAGAGCCGCTTCTGGCGAAAGCATCTGGGACTGATCGGGAGCCTGCGACAGAGCTGGTACAGCTTCAACGGCTTTCTTCGCCATTACAACCGGCTGGATGAAAAGCCTGCCAGCAAACGTGCTCTGCTGGCGGGGCTGTGGGATGGCTGGATGGACCGCAGCGGGCCGTATCATTCCAGCGCCAGGATGCCTTCTCCTGTGGCGGCGCTGGTGAATCTCTACAGCCGCCGAGGCGCGCTTCAGCCACGAGCTGAATACTCCAAAGAATCTGTGAGCGCCTAGTAAGGGAGACGGCCAAACCTGGAGAGAAGAACTGTCTCCGCGCGAAACAGCAGCGGGTCGCGATTCGTCGCCATTCGCAAAAGGTTCGTCGGCTGAATCTGATTCGGCGCATTGATGCCGCCGTAGAAGGAGAAGCACATCGTGTAGCCGAGCGATCGGGCGATTCTTTCGGTATCGGGCGTGAAGGCACCGTGGATGCCGACCGGATAGGCGATGCTTCGCACGGGCGCGGCGATACTGGCTTCGATATTCTTTTTCGATTCGCGAAGCTCCCACTCCTGCTCTTCGGGCGGCATCTGTCCGAGGATGCGGTGCGTCTGTGTGTGCGAGCCGATCGCCATTCCGGCAGCCCGCATCTCGCGGGCTTCTTCCCAGTTGATGAATCTGCGTCCGGTAGCAGGAACCGTGCAGCCTGCCTGCTCGCGAAGCTCCTTCACAAAGGCTTCGCCATCGTGATTGTCAGGACGTTTGTAGTGACGAAGCACGCTTCGAATTGCGTCGTCCCGATTGCCCTGAAGACTGATCGTGACGGGAACCGGAGTTGTGAGGTGAAGCTCGGAACGCGGGGAGTTGCGAACCAGATACGCGATCTCGTCCCACCACGGAATGGTGTTCGTCCCGACATACTCCGGGACGAGAAAGAAGGTTCCGGCGCAGTCATGCGCCTTCAGGATGGGATAGGAGACGCAGTAGTCGTTGATGTATCCGTCGTCGAAGGTAATCGAGATATAGGTCCGCTTGAGAGGCTTTTTGCCTGAGACCAGCTCTTCCAGCTCCTCACCCGCAACGACGGGAAAGTACCGCTTGAAGTACTTCAGCTGCATCTCGAAGCCTTCGGCGGACGCGCTGAAGACATCGCGGTCGAAGCGGGTGGTTGAGGCGTCTCCTACGCGATGATGGTTGACCACAAGGATTCCGGGTTTGGAGCGCAGGGTCTCGAAGAACGCCAAGGCACCCGATCTCTTCAACAGTGTTGCAGCCAACTCTCGCTTCGACATTCCCTGACTTTCCTGCTTTCACCTGTGTTTTTGTCAGTCTGTTGGATGAGTCTCTCTCGAAGAAGGTCGTCTAGCCGTCAGTCGGGCAGCCTGCGCATCAGCCCGACAGAACGCAGGGCCGTACCTACGGCGACTCGCGCACAGCCTTTGAGGGTCGCGATGGTTGGACGCCAGTCCTTGCTATCGAAGTCGAAGTAGGCGAGCTCTCCGCTGTAGGTCTGGCGGATCTGGCCCCAGGTGAGCAGACCTCGTTCCACGTAGCGCGGTAGGGCCGGTATGTCGCGACGGAGCACCACATGCCTGTAGCCGAGATTGGTAGCCGTCATCGGTTCCACGGGCTGACCAATCAGGTCAAGGTAATGCAGCCAGCCGATATCGACGCCTGCATAGACGGAGGCGTCGGCGGTCACGCTGTAGCGGGGATTCGCCTCAATCAGACGGACGACACCGTCGCGCGTGTCTCGCTTCACCTCAATCTCGCAGATTCCTACATAGCCGATTCCGCGAAGGAAGTTGTCGCAGAGGGACGCGATCTCCTCGTCGATGACCGGCTCGACCATGGAACCGCTGCCGAAGAGCACGGGATGGGCACGTAGCTCGTGCACAACGGTGTGTCCCAGCCTGCGGGCGCCCGATCCGTAAACCGAGAGATAGCAGTATTTGGCGTCGTCGCCGCCGGCGATGATCTCCTGTGCGACGACCTCGGGACGGAGCGCCTCCGTATGCGAGTAGCTGGATAGAAGCTCGTCGGCGCTCTCTGCCGTAATCAGCTTCAACCCTCGCAGAGGATTTCCTTCGGGAAGTGCGTCCCACTCCCGCTGGTGCCGCGGTTTGATGAGGCAGGGAAAGCGAGCCTCCGATGCAAACTTCTCGAGGTCCGCACGCGACTGGATATAGGCTGTGCGCGGAATGGGCAGCCCATGCTGTGCTGCCAGAGCGTACTGCTGTTCCTTGGTGGCCAGAGCCGCCTGCACGGCGATCGAGTCGAGCGAGAAGATGTAGTGCTCCTTGAGCGCCTCAACATGCTTTCCGAGCGCCGAGACGAAGATGTCCGCCGCTGGGATAATCACCGGCTTCGCCCCGAGCTTGCGGGCGAGGTCGATCATGAAGGCGACCCACTCCTGCGGGTGCGTGTCCGGGTTTGGGCAAAGGTAAGACTTCCCGTAGGAGGAGCGGAAGCCCTCATGGCTGCTGTCGCAGTCGATCCC
>DASTSJ010000123.1:0-6339 GCA_035760765.1 Edaphobacter sp.
GCCAGCCGGAGCCACCAACATCCAGGTGACTTCACTCTCCAATATCTCTGCCGGTGACAAAATCAGGCTGGACATCGACAGCTCAGGCCACGGCATTGAGACGGTGACCGTAAAGCATGTCGGAACCGCAGCACATCAGACCAACCTCTCGGCTCCGGCCAAGGCTGGCGCAACTCAAATAAGGGTTCGCCGCGGCGAGGGATTTGCTGCAGGCGACAAGATCACCGTCGGCACTCCAGCCAGTAAGGAAGTGGTAACGGTCACCGCAGTCGGAACCCAGGGCCCCGAGGGAACATCAATCGAGATTAGCCCTGCACTCACTAAATCTCATATAGCCAGCGAGTGGGTTGTGGCTCCGGGAACCGGGCTGGATCTCGAGTCTCCCCTCGGCTTCAATCATGCCGCCAACTTGCCATTCAGCGACCGCGGAACCGGAATCAGCTTTCAGCCTGCCACCACATTTGCTCATTCCAGCAACGAGCCCGTCCAGGCGCTCGGCACAGGGATAACGCTCGATCAGGCATTGGTCAGTGATCACGAGATCCATGCTCCTGTGCGTGATCGCGCCGTGAAAACTGCCGGATACCAGGGGGCTGCGGAACCCAACCTCTGGTACGGAGGACCGGAGTTCACCACCAAGACGCCGCAGTTTGATCGCATTTTGACAGTGGAGGAAGGAAGCATCATCCTGAGGGACGCCTCAGGAGTAGTGGCTGACAGTCTCAACTACGGTGGCCTTGTAGATCCATGGGCTGCGGAGGGCGATCAATCCGTCTCGGGAGCACGGTTGAGCGGGTGCTACTCCCCCGCCCCCGGTTCGGCATTCACCGCCTGGTCCACAATAGCGGCTCCCGTTGCCGTGAACACCAGCTCAGGAAGATTCCCCGATGGCAGCGATATCGATAGCAACTGTGCTGACTTCCACACGCAGGCTGCTGCATCCGTGTCGGCGGACTTGCCTGCGGGTTCGAGGAACATCAAGGTTGCCACAACAGACGGCTTCCAACCTGGACAGACCATCCATATCGATTCCGGGCCAACCGCCGAAACAGCTCTTATCGTTACGGTCGGCACACCAGGTGCTTCCACGCTTCGTAGCTCCATCGGCGCGGGAGCGAAAGTTCTCCCCGTTGCGAATGTGGCTGGCTTCAGCAGAGGCGAAAATGTGACCATCGGCGAAGGAGCTAGCTCCGAGACGGCTGTTATCTCCGGAGTCCGCACACACGGCGACACATCCATCACGGTGTCTGCGCCACTCAACCATGAACACGCGACTGGCACACAGGTCTCCGGGAGCGGCATCACTCTCGCCGCTCCACTAAAGCGGTCGCATACCAGCGGAACACAGATCTTCGATGACGTTCCGACCCCAGGCGCTCCGAACCAGTACCACGCCGGGAATGTTCAGAAACACAAAGAGTACTGAAGACTCGAAGAAAACATGTACGGCCGCAACACCTGCCGCTTACGACTGAAGAATAAAACGGCTGGACGAAGAGGGAGAGCACGGAATTCGGGCTCTCCCCTTCGCTTTTAGCGTGTGCGCCACTTTGAGGAAAGGTTCGCCAGCTTATCCTCGATGGACAGCGCCGGCGGGTTCGGAGCCGGCCTAGTCTTCGGCTTTGCTGCAGAGGGTGTCTCCAGAGCCTTGATTGAGAGCGAGATTCGCTTCGTCTTGGCGTCTGCGGAGAGCACCTTCACCTTTACGATCTGACCGGCCTTCAGGACCTCGGCGGGTTCACGGATAAATCGGTTCGAGATCTCAGAGATGTGAACCAGTCCATCCTGGTGCACGCCGATATCAACAAACGCACCAAACTTTGTCACGTTTGTTACCACGCCCTCCAGCACCATTCCGGTTTCAACATCGGTAATCTCACGAACCGATTCATTGAAGGATGGAGCAACAAACTTGTCGCGTGGATCGCGTCCCGGCTTCTTGATCTCCTCCAGAATGTCGTTCAGCGTGAATGCTCCTGCCGACAGGGAGTCCTTTTTTACGCTGCCGAGGAGATGAGGATTGCGTATCAGTTCAGAAATCGGCGTTGAAAGCGACTTCGCGATCTCCTCGACAATCCCATACGATTCAGGGTGGACCGCCGTATTGTCCAGCGGCTGATCTCCATCTCTCACCCGCAGGAACCCGGCAGCCTGCTCAAATGTCTTTGGGCCTACGCCGGATACTTCCTTCAATTGGTCACGCGAGCGAAAGCGGCCGTTCTGATCACGAAAGCTGACAATATTCAGCGCAACCCGCTCACTCACTCCGGCGACGTAACGCAGAAGCGTCCAGGATGCCGTGTTGAGATCGACACCGACGCGGTTCACGCAGCTCTCGATGGTCGCCTCCAGCGACTGCTGCAACTGACGCTGATCCACATCGTGCTGATATTGGCCGACACCGATGGACTTTGGGTCAACCTTTACCAGCTCTGAAAGAGGATCCTGCAGACGGCGGGCAATCGAGATAGCACCGCGCACCGTCAGATCGAGCTGAGGAAACTCCTGTCTTGCCACCTCCGATGCGGAGTACACACTCGCTCCGGCTTCAGAGACAGTGACGCGAAAGATATTCGCCAGTCCCCTCTCCTGGAGAAAGTCACGAACGAATGCATCCGTCTCGCGAGATGCGGTGCCGTTGCCGATCGCAATCGCCCGCACGTTATATTTCGCCACCAAGGCGGCGAGTTTCTCCGTTGCCTCTCGCGTCTTGCCGGTGTGGGGGTAGATAACATCGTCGGCAAGAAATTTGCCCGTCTCATCGACAACGGCGATCTTGCATCCCGTCCGCAGTCCGGGATCGACTCCGAGTACGCCAATGGGGCCAGCCGGAGCGGCGAGCAACAGATGCTCCAGGTTCTCTCGGAAGACCTCAATAGCAGCCGTATCGGAACGCCGCTTCAGCTCGAGCCGTATCTCGCCCTGGATCGAGGTATTCAGCAGCCGTTTCCAGCAGTCCTCAATTGCACGGTCCAGATAGGGGCTCCAGTCACCCTGCGCGCGCACAACGCGCGAACGCAGCAGCGCGAGCACTCGCGGCTCATCCAGTTCGATCAGCCAGTAGAGGACGTTTTCGGCCTCACCGCGCCGGATCGCCAGCATCCGATGCGATGGGATTGCCTTCACCGGTTCGCGATACTCGTAGTACATCTTGAACTTTTCCTGCTCGTCGACGGCATCCATCGCCTTGCGGCTGGAAATCAACCCTTCCTCGAACATCAGCTGCCTGGCAGCCTTACGCACCTCAGCGTCCTCGCTGATCCTCTCCGCCACGATGTGGCAGGCGCCTTCGAGCGCGTCATCGATCGTCGGGACCTCCTTGGCTGGGTCGAGCAGCGAAGTAGCCAGTTGAACCAGGTCGACTGGTCCCTTCTCCTGCTGCCAGATGTAGTCAGCCAGCGGTTCCAGGCCCTTCTCGCGCGCGATCGTGGCCTTGGTACGGCGCTTCGGCTTGTAGGGCAGATAAAGATCCTCAAGTTCACTGCGATCCAGCGTCGCGAGGATGCGCTGCTTCAGCTCCTCCGTAAGCTTTCCCTGCTCCGCAATGGAGGAAAGAACGGTCTCGCGCCGGTCCAGAAGATCCCGGAAGTACGTAGTCTTCTCCGCAATATCGCGGATCTGAACCTCATCAAGATTTCCAGTGGCCTCTTTTCTGTAGCGCGCAATAAAGGGTACTGTGGCGCCTTCGTCCAACAGAACAAGAACGGAGCGGACTGCCGGAAGTGGCAGGTTCAGAGTTTCAGCAATGTGGGCAAGTGTCTTTGGATCAAGGGGAGTTGCTTCGAGCATACCTCTTCATCCTAATGAACTGCATAGAGGAAAATCCGGCCTCAAAGGACCGGATCTTTCGCTTGCGCAACTATTAAAAGTTGATGTCGTTGGTAACGAGAGTCCCGGCTCAGGGTCTAACGCTAACGGATGTTCTATCCACAGCAATGCAGTGTTAGCAGATGAAGGCTGGCATAAAGGTCAGACCAGATGCTAACGTTATTGTTGGAACCGAAACAGCTCTGTTTTTGACTTATCTTCTGCATTTCTTGTTGAGGTGAGATCCATGCCATACCAGCTGAATATCAATCGGAAACCTCGAACGATTGACGTCTCCGGCGATACACCGTTGCTCTGGGTGCTGCGCGATACTCTCGATCTGAAGGGCACGAAATACGGTTGCGGCATCGGCATGTGCGGAGCCTGCACCGTGCTGATGGATGGGCGCCCCGTCCGCTCCTGCCTGACTCCTGTTTCGGCTGCCACCGGCCAGATCACCACCATTGAAGGGCTCGCAGAAGGCGACAAGCTAAACGCGCTGCAGCAGGCCTGGGTGGATCTCGATGTTGCACAATGCGGATATTGCCAGAGCGGGCAGATTCTGAGTGCCGCGGCTCTTCTTGCCGAACATCCCAAGCCGACCGACGAGGAGATCGACAGCGCAATGTCGGGCAACATCTGCCGCTGCGCCACCTACAACCGCATCCGGGCTGCGATTCATCGCGCCGCAGAGTCGAAGGTCTAGGAACATACAGAAAGGAGAGATTCATGCCGGCAGCAGAAATGATGGCGCAGTTCGATGCTGAGATGCAGGCCCTGATTGAAGAGGTCCAGACGATCACGCCTCCCGTTACGACGATGGGCCGCCGCTCCTTCCTGAAGCTTGCAGGCCTTACCGGCGGCGGTCTGGTACTGGCCTTCTATTTGGATACGCGGAAGGCTGTAGCAGAGAGCGCGACCGAACCTACCACAATGAACGCGTTCGTTCGTATCGCTCCTGACAACACGGTCACACTCTTTTCCAAAGGTCCCGAGATCGGTCAGGGCATCAAGACTGCCTTCGGGTTGATCATCGCGGAAGAGCTGGATGCAGACTGGAAGACGGTGCGGGTCGATCAGGCTCCTATCAATCCAAAGGTCTATGGATACCAGGGTGCTGGCGGTTCCACCTCCATTCCCCGGGGCTGGGATCAGCTACGGCAGGCCGGCGCCACTGCGCGCGCGATGCTCATCGCCGCCGCTGCCCAGCAGTGGAAGGTACCGGTCACCGAATGTACGGCTGCCGACAGCAGCGTCACTCACAAGCCCTCCGGGAAGAAACTGACGTATGGCGCTCTGGCGAAGGCAGCTGCCTCCCAGCCCGTACCCGATGTCGCCAAGGTGCCGTTGAAGACGCGCTCGGAATATAAGCTTCTTGGAAATCGCTTCACCGGCGTCGATAACGTGAAGGTCGTCACCGGCCAGCCGCTCTTCGGGATTGATGTCCAGCTGCCTGGCATGCTGTATGCCAACTACGTCAAATGCCCTGCCGTGGGCGGCAAAGTAAAGAGCGCCAATCTCGACGAGATCAAGAAAATGCCGGGAGTGGTCGATGCCTTTGTTCTGGACGGCACAGGCACTCCTGCTGAAGTGATGCCCGGCGTCGCCATTATCGCAAAGAGCACATGGGAAGCCTTCAAGGCGAAAGAAGCACTGAAGGTGGATTGGGATGAGAGTGGCGCTTCGAAGGATTCACTGACACAAGCCGCCGAGAAGGCAAAGTCACTTGCCGGTCAGATGCCAGCCCCTGAAGTGAATCATGGGGACGTCGACGCGGCCTTCGGCTCAGCAGCCAAGGTCATCGAGGCCTCCTACGACTACGCCATGGTCTCGCATCAGCAGTTGGAACCACAGAACAGCACTGCATGGTGGCACGACGGCACCATGGAGGTATGGGCTCCAAGCCAAATGGCCGACCACGGCATGACGATGGTGGCGAAGATGCTCAATCTTCCGGAAGAGAAGGTTGTCGTACATCAGACCCGGGCCGGGGGGGGCTTCGGTCGCAGGCTCGCGAACGACTATATGTGCGAGGCCGCGGCCATAGCCATGAAGGTCAAGGGCCCGGTCAAGCTGCAGTGGAAACGAGAAGACGATTTCGCGCACGACTTCTACCGTGTCGGCGGATACCACAATCTGAAAGGCGCAGTCGACAAAAACGGCAAGCTGGTCGCCTTCCAGAACCATCTTGTCACGTTCTCCGCTGACGGAAAGCGGCCGGTCACGGGAGGCGTGCGCAGCAATAACAGCTTCCCGGTGGATATCGCTCCCAATGTCCGCTACGCCGTCAGCATGATGCCGCTCCAGATTCCCTGCGGCCCGTGGCGCGCTCCTACCGATAACGTTCAGATGTTCGTCATCGGAAGCTTCCTGCATGAGCTCTCCGTGGCTGCCGGACGCGACCACGTGGAGTTCCTCCTGGAGTGGCTCGGGCGGCCTCTGGCGAAACCCGAACTTCGGCCGGGCCAGATACCTGACCCCTCCCGAAGCTTCAATCCCACACGTGCTGCCGGAGTGGTCAAGCTGGCGGCC
>DASTSJ010000124.1:0-3005 GCA_035760765.1 Edaphobacter sp.
CGATGTACTGTTTCAAGCGAGCCACATCTTCCCTGGCGGGAGGATCGGTGGTCAGAAACTCCTGTTGCAGCCTTACCGCGCCCAGGGGCAGGCTCGCCATCGCCTTAATACGGCCACCGTCGGAGTAGGTAACCTCGCAGCTTCCGCCCCCAAGGTCGATCAAAACGCAGCGGCCTCGTGCGCCGACCTCGTGTGTCACTACCCCCAAATGAATGAGGCGGCCCTCTTCGAGCCCCGAAATGACCTCTACGTTCCATCCGGTTGCGGATCGGACCCACTCTGTAAATGCCTCGGCATTGCGGGCGTCGCGCATAGCGCTGGTTGCCACAACGCGGACCTTATCGGCCACATGCAGCTGAACGGCCTTATGGAAGCGCTTGAGCGCCCGAATCGTGGCGGCCATGGCCTCAGGAGAGATCGCGCCAGTCTGAAAGACGCTTTCTCCCAGCCGCGTCACCTCTCTGTCTTCATGCAGGGTCTTGAGCCGGTGCATCTGCACGGACGCAATCTTCAAACGACAGGAGTTAGAGCCGATATCCACCGCGGCAAACGTAGGCATGTACTTCACCTTCCCGAAACCAGAAAATCACCCACCACAAGCAAGATACATCCACGTGCCGGTTAATCTCACTTCTGCACGACGTTGTTAGAGGCACTCTTGAAGTGACGCTTAGGATATGCCTTTCAGCGCACCCCATATATCCTAGAGAGAAGCGTCTTGAACAATGACCAGTCCAGCCCTTTCCGTGCCATCAGCTGCCTATAGTTCTGCACAGCCCCTCCGCGAAGCCGGCCCAACCCGCTCTCGTGCTCTGAGCGTCATCCTGTCACTCTGGCTGGTGATCTTCTTTGCATCGCTGTTTGCGCCACCGTTGCTGGACGATGCCGATGCCACGCACGCGAATGCTGCACGACACATGGCCCTGACAGGCGATCTGGTTACGCTTAAGGTCAACGGGATTCGCTATCTTGAGAAAGCTGCGCTGCCCTACTGGCTGGATGCCATAAGCTTCCGCATCTTCGGATTCAATACATTTGCTGCACATCTGCCTGAGGCCATCGGAGTTCTGCTGCTCGCGATCCTCGGCTACCACTGGAGCCGCCGAGCCTATGGGAATCGTACAGCCTTCTACACCGGTCTTTCTGTTCTGACTTCAGCCGGAGTCTTCCTCTTTACCCGTATCTATATCCCTGAGGTTCTGCTCTCGCTTTTTATCCTGACAGCGCTCTACTGTCTTCTGCGAACGCTTGAAGATGAGAATCGTCAGCGAGCGCTTTATGCATACACGATGTGGGCCGCACTCGCCCTTGCGGTGCTTACGAAGGGCCTGGTGGCCCTTGTCTTCTTTGGCGGAGCAGCCATCCTGTACGTGACCCTGACATCGCAGTGGGGTAAGGTCAGTCGTACCCGGATCATCAGCGGACTTCTTCTATTCTTCGCAGTCGCAGCGCCCTGGCACATTCTTGCTGGACTACGGAATACCGGCGGTATGAACGGGCATGGCTTCTTCTGGTTCTACTTCGTTAACGAACACTTCCTTCGCTTCCTCGGAAAACGATACCCGAAGGATTACAACAAGCTACCCGGCTACCTCTTCTGGAGCCTGCACCTTGTCTGGCTTTTCCCCTGGAGTCTGTTCTCTCCCCTGGCCATCATCGAAGGTTGGCGTCTACGACGAAGCAAACGGTCTGCCAGCCTCAAGTTCTCCGCGGCAACGACCTGGCTTTTGCTGGTCTACGCAGCGCTGGTCCTGGTTTTCTTTTCTATCTCAACCAATCAGGAGTACTACACTTTTCCGGCCTACCTGGCGATTCTTATGCTTATCGCTGTAGCGTTGATGCGTTCTGAGCAGTCTTATGATGCGGACCAGACCTGCCGTCGCTGGATCATCGGAGCCCACGCGACATACACCGTCATCGGATTAGCTGCTGCTGTTGCGTTGGGATACGGGCTCTGGAGCTCGCGCAATCTTCCTTTTGTTCCTGACATCGGTGAACTGCTCGCCCATCGCGGCGTTGGTGACTACACGCTGTCGATGTCTCACTTCTTCGATCTGACAGGCCCGAGCTTTGCAGCGCTCAGACTTCCAGCAACGCTCGCTGCTCTCTCGTTCGCCTTCGGTCCGGCAATTGCCTGGTGGCTTCGCAGCCGGCGCCGTCATCTGGCCTCGACCACCGCCGTTGCGCTCACCTCGACCATCTTCCTCATCGCAGCGCACATCGCCCTCGTGCGCTTCGCGCCGATGCTTTCTTCAGCAAATCTCGCTCAGAAGATCATCCAGCTTGAAGATCAGCATCTTGTATCCGCCGACAGTCAGATCCTTCTCTTCGGCGACCAGGCCTATGGCTCATCAATCCCCTTCTACCTCGGTAAAATCGTGTATCTGGTGGACGGCCGTTCTACGTCCATGCTGTTCGGCTCGACCTTCCCTGATGCTCCGCCGATTTTCCTGACCCATGAGGATCTCCTGAAGACGTGGGGAACGGGGCCACGCAAAATTCTTTTTGTTCCACTGGAAAAGCGGGATGAGGTCGATCACCTCCTCGGAGACAAGAAAGTTCTGCTGGCTGAGGCCTCCGGAAAAGCGCTTTTCACCGATCGACCGCTTGATCAACCGAGTCGCTAGTGAAGCAAAGCTCAGCCCAATTCGCCGCCTCTCCGATCGCTACTGCGTTTCGGCCACCGGCGGAGTCGCGCTCGTCATCATCCAGCAAGCAGCGCCTTTGGAATCCGCGATCCCTCGCCATCATCGTAATGGCCTGGCTGATCCTGCAGATCGGCGGACTCTTCTCGCCGGGCCTGCTGGACGATGTGGATTCCATCTACACGGAGATCGCCCGGGAGATGCTCCTGCGGCACGATTACGTGACCCCCTACATCAACGGCATTCGCTTCTTCGATAAACCACCCCTGATGTACTGGATGGCCGCTGGCTCCATGAAGCTCTTCGGCGCTCACGACTGGGCCGCCCGACTGCCGCTAGCCGTTGGCATGCTGGCGCTCC
>DASTSJ010000125.1:0-7975 GCA_035760765.1 Edaphobacter sp.
CGACTTGAGGGGTCCAGCGGTGCAGCCAGAAGCTCTCTTCAGCCAGATCACGCTCTGCCACGGATGTAAATAGCACGCGGTAGGCGTCGCGAAGGACCCGGTATTCCACGGGAGCCCAGTAGAGCCACTTCTTCAGGTGCTTCAGCCGGGAGGCGCGTTTGAAGTAAGGATCCAGCATGCCGTGGGTGAAGACCATGTAAGGCATGCGTCCGGCCAGCGCCTGTCGCGTGGCGCGTCCTCCGTACTGCCACAAACCATGCACGATCACTCCATCGAAGCGCTGGAAGTTCTGCTGAATCCATGGAACGAGCTTCGGTGTATATCCGTAGGTTGTCGAAACGGGACCAAGAGGGTGGACCGGGAAATCGAGTGCCTTCAGAAAGCCGGCGGCGGGGTCATCGAGCGTGACGACCTCGCCGCGATAGCCGATGTCGCGATGGCTTAGGATCATGCGGACGGCCTGGCTGGGGCCTCCCGCTTCCGGGCTCAGCGTGCCGATGATGTGCAGAATCTGCATGGTCGCCCGTATCTCCGTCCTACGCTGTGATCTTTTTGGTAACTGCGGCGAGTGCCTGCCTGAACCCGAGAACATCTTCCTCGAAGCTCCAGCGGTTGATGCGCTCAAGGCCCTTGCGTCCCATTTCGGCTGCGGCCTCTGGCGTGGCCAGGGTGCGCCGCAAGGCATCCGTGAGGCCGTCCACGCTTCCTGCCGGGAAGACCGCTCCTTCCACACCGTCGGTGATAAGGTCTCGCTGGCATCCAACTTCATCGGAGACGATGATGGCTCTGCCGGCATTCATGACTTCGTTGACGATCAAGCCCCAGGGTTCATGCCTGGAAGGCAGAACAAAGACGGTAGCAAGGTCGAAGTAGCGTGGTAGCTCCGACTGATTTTTGAAGCCGCAGAAACGAATGCTGCGGAGGCCGCTCTGCTGGGCTGCGCGCTCCAGTTGTTCCCGCTGTTCGCCATCGCCCACAATCACAAGGTAGGGATGTGGATCCTGCCCAGGTGCAGGTGAAAGCCGCTTATATGCTTCCAGCAGATCGTCAGCACGCTTACGCCGCTGCAGCTTGGAGGCAAACAAAATGACCGGGCGGTCAGGGGAGAGATCCAGCTCTCGACGGAGTTCGTCGCGACCTGGTATAGCCTCTGCGCTTCGGCGCTGGAAGTATTCATTGTCGACAGCGTAGGGAACCAGGAACTGCGGAACCTCCCCGCCGAGGTAGAAGCTCCAGTATTCGGAGTTAAGTGTCCCGATGGGCAGTACGCCATCGATCATCTGGCTAAGCGTGCGGAAGAATAGCTTTTTGGCGGCCAGCTTGGTCGCGCTGCGTTCGCGATCTCCCAGCCAGGATTCGGCCCTGACCAGCACCGGAATGCCTAAAGCCTTCGCCGCAGTGATGGCATGGAGCGCGTTGACGCTGGCGTATCCGTGAACCCAGAGGACGTCATACGGACTGCCATCCCCACTATCGCGAAGGCGGCTGGCGATTCCGTAGTTCATCGGTGTCGTTGGTGTGACGCGAGCCTGATCCCGCAGAACCGGGAGGAACTCGTGTCGATACCCCTCCAGCAGCGGAACATCCCATTTCACTCCGACACCGCCGAAGCCTTCGTCCTTATATCCTTTTACAGAAAAATCGGATCCGAAAAATACGGTCAGGTCGATGTCCGGTTCCTTGGCAAGACGGCGCAGCAGCGGAGCCTGGTATTGGATGGGATGGCTTACCAGGTAAGCCATCCTTACTTTCCGGGAATTCTCACTTCTGTTTGCGATGGGGGATTTCATGGAATTCAGGCACTCCCTCGTTGCTTTTCGACAATTACCGCAGGGCTACAACCAGAAGGGACGCAAAGGCGAGCACGGTTCCGATTCCTCCCGACTTGATCGCGGCCTTCATGGTGGTGCTTGGCAGGAATACGATATCGTCGGCCTGTAGGACGGGGTCTGGGTCTTTGCCGTTGATGACTCGCTTGATGTCTACATGAACGACAGTGCGGTTCTCCCCAACCGTTCGTATGAGGCGAAGATCGTTCATCTTACCCTCAAATCCGGGTCCGCCTGCCAGGCTGGCTGCTTTGATCAGGGTGAGAGGAGTGTTCTGCTGGATAGGGATGGCACCCACATTTTTGAATGCGCCCAGCAAATACACTACGCCCGCCCGCGCGACGATGACGGTGTCGCCGGCGAAGATGGGGATATTGCTCTTTTCGCTGGTCATCGGGTCACTGCCCAGATCCACAACGATGGGTTGATCAAGTCCCAGGCGATGGATGGTGATGGTATGACTGGCGGTCGCGGGTAAGCCTCCGGCTGCCGTAAGCACGTCAAGAAGACGGCTTTGGCCCACGATCGGGATCACGGAATGCAGGTCCCCGGTCACGGTCGCGACTTGGTTCGGTGATTCGGTGAGCTGGAGTACCACCTGAGGGTTGCGATACATTCCTGCCGTGATGAGCCGGTCTGCAATCACCTTTTCCGCTTCGGGCACTGTGAGTCCTTGAACATGCACAGTGCCTATCAAGGGGAGCTGCATCGTTCCATCAAGCCCTACACGTACGACGGGCGAGTAGTCCGACGATGGATAGAGATGGACCGCGACCTGATCTCCGGGGAAAAGACGCAGATCGTGCTTCGCGGGAAAGAGAATGGCGGGATCGGTTGTGAGATGGACTGGTTGATTCAGGCCGGCTGCGGAGGTCACTGAAGGTCCATTGAATTGTGCATGGGCGGTCAATTGCGCGGCTCCGAAAAACACCAGGAGCACTGCAAGAACTGGCAGAATGTTGCATATTTTCTGCTTGCGCATTAGTTGGCCTCCCCGGACTGATCTCCGGCGCGAGTATCTGGCTTGGCGCTCCAGCTCTCAGTGTCGGAGCCTGCACTTGAATACCCGGAGTATCCGTAATACCCGTAGTAATCAGGAGAGCTGATATCGACAGCATTCAGCAGAATGCCGCTGATCGGTGCGCCCGAACGTGCCAGCAGATCCCGGGCACGGCGCACGATATGTTTGCTCGATTTACCCTGCCGAATGACCAGGACTACCGCATTGGCCTCACGAGCCAGAATGACGGCATCGGTTACCGACAGTACGGGAGGAGAATCGATGACGACGTGGGTGTACTTTTCCCGGGCCATCTCGAGCAACTGGCGCATCATGTCGGAACTGAGCAGCTCCGTCGGGAACGGCGGCATGGGGCCGCTCACCAGAATGTCGAGATTCGGGACCTCAGCGATCTGCTGTATCGCCTTCTCGAACGTGACGGAGCCAGTCAGGACCGAGGAGAGACCGACGCGGGCGCTCAAGCTGAACTGCTCGTGAACCGTGGGTCTCCTCAAGTCAGCATCGATGATGAGCACCCGTGCATTGCCTTGCGCCAGGACCGTCGCGAGGTTGACGGAGGCCGTCGTCTTACCCTCGGACGGAGTAGCACTGGTAAGCAGGATCGCCTTTGGTGGATGTCCTGCAGAGGAGAGCAGAAGTGCAGTTCGTAAGGAGCGGAAGGCTTCGGCAAACTGGGATTTGGACTGAGAGAGTGAGATGATATTCCGCGCTGCGGCACTCTGACCGGCAGTATCGGTTCCACGTTTGAACCGTGGGATGATGGCGAGGGATGGAAGTTCCAGAAGTGCTTCGACCTCAGCGACATTCTGAAGCCCTGTATCCAGGCTCTCCAGGAGGAATGCCATCATAATTCCAGCAATCAGGCCAAGAACAAAGTAGGTGAGGACGACACTGGTCTTGCGCTTCAGAATCGGGCTGGCCGGCAGCAGCGCAGGATCGACGACATCAATCTCGAGCGACTCCAGTCCAGCTTCGACGCCTGCGGTGCGCAACCGCTGCAAGAGCCCCTCATATAGATTGCGGTCCGATTCGAACTCGCGCTGACGGATGGTGTACTCAACCAGATCGTCCCGGAGCTTATAGGCGTTGTTCTTCTCTTCTTCAAGTGCAGCAGAAGTATCCTGCTCATTTTTGAGTGCTGCGAGGTAGTTCTGCTTTGCCTGGAGAACAAGTCGCTGCTGCTCGGTGTTGATCTCCCTGGAAAGCTCATCGATCTGCGCCTTCTGAGCCTTAACCGTGGGATGGTTTGGTCCAAGGTCGGATTCAGTCTGTGCCAGCGCTGCCCGTGCCGTAGCCAGCTGCGCGCGAAGTGTGTTGATCTGCGAAGGCGCAGCGCCCTGCGGTGTGGCCAGGGATCCTTCGATCGTATTCGGATCCATGGTGCTCAGCATCCTGTACTGCGACTCGGCCATGATGCGGGCGATGCGAGCCTCATTGGAGGCTGTCGAGAGCTGTTCCAAAGATGCCGTAATCTGACTGTGGTTTGGATCGAAGCCCAGGATGCCCAGTCTCTTCTGCACGTCGAGCATGCGCTCCTGCGAAGATTGAACCTGCTGCTTCAGATCATCAAGCTGACCGGACAGCCAGTTCGAAACGCGCTGGCTGGAGGCGAATCTCGTCTCATAACTGCGCTGAATATAGGCTGAGATGACTTTATTGACGATATCGGCTGCAAGCTTTGGGCTGAGCGATTCGTAGCTGATACGGATGATCTCGGTCTTTTGTACCTGCGAGATCTTCAGCCCGCCGAGCAGCGTATGGATGGTTGCCTGCCGAACCGCCGGGTCATCGAGCGAAGCGCGAGGATGAGGAGCAGGGCCGCCGAGAAACTCGGGGTTGTTGGGAAGGTCCATCTCCCGTGCGACCGTCAGCATTAGCGAGTCGCTTTGCAGGATCGCCACCTCGGTCAACAGGCGCTGTCCGCTATCAGGGGTCACCCCGGAAACGCCGCCGACCCTGTATTCGTTCGACGAGCCTGAGCGGACTTGTATCCGTCCAAACGCTTCGTAGATGCGAGGCTGCGTCTCGGCAGCATAGATGCCATAGAGCAAGCCGACGAGTACGAAAGCTAGAAGAACCCTCTTTCGCTTGCGCAGAGTGATAAGAGTCTCGGAGAGAGTCGTATCTGTCGCCGCGGTTCCGAAGGCGAGGGGAGTGGTATCAGATGCGCCGCCTGCCTGAGGCGGTGTCTGCGCGCTTTGGAGACCCATGTTCACCTAGTCTACAAGAAAGCTTAAAAGACAGAGGTAAATTGATGCGCTTCTTTTCTGGAGCACGCCTGATAGGCTGAGGACTGGTATCTTAGGTTTACGAGGTTTTAAGACGAACTCCCCTACATCTATGAGCAAACCCATTCCTATTGCTGTCGTCGGTTCCGGCTACGTTGGGCTGGTAGCCGCTGTTTGTTTTGCTGAGATGGGTCACCCTGTCATCTGCGTCGATAATGATGAACGGAAAGTCGCGGCCCTGCGCGGAGGGGACACCCTCATTCACGAACAGCATCTTCCTGAGTTGCTTGGACGCTATCGCAATGACCGTGTAAGGTTTACGACGGACCTGGCCGAAGCGACCAGGGAGTGTGACGCTATCTTTATCGCCGTCGGTACACCCCAGAGCGAGACCGGCGACGCAGACCTCTCTTACGTCGAGGCAGTGGCCTGTGAGATTGCTCGTTCGCTGACCAGCTATAAGGTCATCGTCGAGAAGAGCACCGTCCCGGTGTACACCAATGAATGGATCAGTCGCGCTCTGGAGCGGAACGGAGTGGAGCGCAGCCTGTTCGATGTCGTGTCCAACCCCGAATTCCTCCGGGAAGGCACAGCGGTCGTGGACTTTCTCCATCCGGATCGAATTGTGGTCGGGGCAGACAGCGAGCGCGCCGGAGCTATCCTGCGCGATATCTATGCTCCCCTGACGAGTGGTGAGTATTATCAGCGCCGGGACGGCATACCCGGCTGCTGCTCGGTCTCCGAGCCTCCACCCTTGCTGATGACGACGACGAAGAGCGCCGAGATCATCAAGCATGCCTCAAACGCTTTTCTCGCATTGAAGATCTCCTTTATCAACGCCGTGTCGAATCTCTGCGAAGCGACCAATGCCAATGTGGAGCAGGTCGCGAAGGGCATGGGATTGGATACCCGCATAGGACCCAAGTTCCTGCGCCCTGGCGTAGGCTACGGTGGATCCTGTTTTCCGAAGGATGTTGCCGCATTTCGCGCGGTCGCGGAGCAGTTGGGAATCGATTTCAGCCTGTTGACCGAGGTCGAAAAGATTAACGCGCAGCAGAAGCGGCGCTTCGTAAGCAAAGTTCGCTCAGCGCTTTGGAACCTCCGCGGTAAGAAGCTGGCGGTACTCGGCCTTGCCTTCAAGGGCGACACCGACGATGTTCGGGAATCTCCTGCAATCGAGATCATCCGGATGCTGATGAACGAGGGGTGCAGTATCACCGCGTTCGATCCTGCTGCGATCGAGAGAACGAAGCAGATGCTGCCAGAGGACAGGAATCTCCAGTACGCTGACAGCGCCTACGATGCCGCAAAAGATGCGGATGCGCTTCTGATCCTGACTGACTGGGCAGAGTTCGGAGAACTCGACCTGCGTCGCATGAATCAGCTCCTGCGGTATCCCATCATCGTGGACGGGCGTAATCTGTATGACCCTGCAGTGATGGGCGATCACGGATTTACCTACGTTAGCGTGGGACGGCCTGCGTCACACCCGGTCCGCGAAGCGTCTACGGCGGCGAAGGCCTAAGCAATCCACGGGTCACGGGTGCCGCTTGGGCGTCCGTGACTTCACTCGTCTACTTCCAGCGAAAGGCGGAAAGATTGCACATCAAGTCTCAGACGATTCTGGTCACAGGCGCGGCCGGATTTCTCGGATCTCATCTCTGTGACGCTCTTCTGGCTGAAGGCCACACTGTCGTAGGCGTCGACAATCTCGCCACCGGCAAGATGGCGAATGTGGAACACCTCTCGTCTGAGTCCCGCTTCCGCTTTCTTGATCAGGATATCTGTCTGGCCTTCGATCCCGGAAAGATCGACTATGTCTTCAACTTCGCCTCGCCTGCAAGCCCCGTCGACTACACCCGTCTCGGAATCGAGACGCTTCAGGTTGGATCTGCAGGTACGCTGAATACTCTCGAGCTTGCGCGGAAGTACGGAGCCGGCTACCTTCATGCCTCGACCTCGGAATGCTACGGGGATCCCGAAGTTCACCCGCAGGTGGAGACGTATTGGGGCAATGTGAATCCCATCGGTCCGCGATCGGTCTATGACGAGGCCAAACGCTTTTCAGAGGCTGCCGTTATGGCCTATCACCGATACCATGGCGTAAATACGCACCTTGTTCGCATCTTCAACACCTATGGACCACGGCTGCAGGCGAATGATGGCCGGGTTATTTCCAACTTCATGATCCAGGCTCTTCAAGGTCAGCCTCTTACCATTTATGGAGACGGTTCGCAGACACGCAGCTTCTGCTATGTCTCTGACCTCATCGACGGCATCGTGCGCCTCTCCAAGTCGGAAGAACATCTGCCGGTAAACATCGGGAATCCGACGGAGTGGACGATCGCAGAGTGCGCAAAAGAGGTGCTGGCGGTTACAGGATCCGAATCGGAGATCGTTTACAAGCCGTTGCCTCAGGACGATCCGACTCGCAGGCGCCCGGACATTACCCGCGCTCGCACCCTGCTCGGTTGGGAACCGAAGATACAGCTGCGCGAAGGGCTGGAACGCTCGCTCGAATACTTCCGTGCGAGTGTGCCAGCCTCTCGCTGATCAGCGGTCTTTTATCCGTCAATTCAGCGGGTGAGATGCTGCAGCTTTGGATACCAGGTCAGCTGGACGGATGCAGCGGTGTTCTGTTGATAGCCCGTCTTGTAGACAGGAGCCTTCCAGCCTTCGTACTGGATCCAGGACTTCAGCTCGACGTCCTTTCCGAAGCGCTTGACGAGGCTCAATTGCACCTGATTCTGCGTCGTACCCTTCGCGATAAAGTCGCCGGGGGTCTTTTTGTGCAGATACTCAAGCTGAACCCACTCGTTCCCTGAGAGGTGATAGGTTAGCCATGCCTGTCCCCCCTTGGCTTCGCGTCCCATCCAATCCCCCATGATGTTGCCCTT
>DASTSJ010000126.1:0-5605 GCA_035760765.1 Edaphobacter sp.
TTTACCACAGGGCGCCGCTACGGTCTCACCGGGCCGAACGGTGCGGGCAAGTCGACTTTTATGAAGGTCCTTACGGGCGAGATCGATGCCCAGAAGGGAACTGTCGTACGGCCCAAAAAGATCGGCGTTCTCAAGCAGGACCAGTACGAGTTCGATGCCTACCGCGTCATCGATACCGTCATCATGGGCAACAAGGCGCTTTGGGCTGCGCTTGAAGAGCGTGAGCAGATCTACGCAAAGCCTGAGCTGACCGATGAGGATGGCTCTCGTCTGGGTGAGCTTGAGGGCATTGTTGGCGACGAGGATGGCTATGAGGCTGAGGCAAACGCGGCCGTGCTCCTTCAGGGGCTCGACATTCCGGATGAAGTGCACGAGCGCAAGATGAGCGAGCTCCAGGGCGGCCAGAAGGTCCGTGTTCTGCTGGCACAAGCTCTCTTTGGAAACCCCCAAGCGCTGTTGCTGGACGAGCCTACGAACTATCTCGACCTTGACTCGATCCACTGGCTCGAGAACTTCCTGAACCGCTACAACGGTACGGTCATCACCATCTCGCACGACCGCCACTTCCTCAACTCAGTCTGCACCCACATCGCCGACATCGACTACGAGACGATCATCACCTACACCGGTGGTTACGACGACATGGTGCTGCAGAAGACGCAGGTTCGCGCTCGCATCGAGTCGCAGAACGAGCAGCGGGAGAAGAAGATCGCGCAGCTGAACGACTTCATCGCGCGCTTCTCGGCCGGTACACGCAGCTCGCAGGTTAATTCCCGCAAGAAAGAGGTCGAGCGTCTCGCCACTACCGAGCTTGCACGTTCGAACATCCAGCGCCCGTACATCCGCTTCGAGATGCTGCGTCCTTCGGGCAAGCATGTGCTGGAGATCGAAGGCATCAACAAGTCCTATACGCAACCGGACGGCAAGACCGAGCACGTCATCAACAATTTCAACGCTGCAGTCATGCGCGGGGATAAGATTGTGCTGATTGGCCGTAACGGACAGGGAAAGACGACGATGCTGAAGGCCCTTCTGGCCAACGCGGGGCTGGATGAATCCGATCCTACCGCTCTCGATTCAGGCACGGTCAAGTGGGGTCATGAGGCGCAGATCGGCTACTTCGCGCAGGACCATAAGGGATCGATCCAGCTGGGGATGACTGCGGCTGACTGGCTTCATCAGTTCGATCCGCAGGCCAGCCGCGAGGATATCCGTGGCATCCTGGGACAGATGCTCTTCCGTGGTGAGGAGGGCAACAAGAAGACCGATGCCCTCTCCGGTGGCGAGGCAGCCCGTCTGCTCTTCTGCAAGCTGATGCTCCAGAAGCCGAACATCCTCATCCTCGATGAGCCTACGAATCACCTGGATCTTGAGAGCATCAACGCGCTCAACCAGGCGCTGCAGAAGTATGAAGGCACGGTCTTCCTCGTCACCCATGACGAAGATCTGATCGATGAAGTTGGAACCCGAGTGTGGCACTTCGAAGGTGGACCTTCGGACTTCCGCATCACCGATCACAAGGGACCATACGCCGAGTACCAGGAACAGTTGGCTCTGGCAGCGAAGTAAGGAAATCCTTGTTAGAACGCTGTATAGAACGCATATTTATTCACTTCCCAAAATCGAAAAAGCGCGATCTTTGCGGTCGCGCTTTTTCTTTTATGCATGGCGTATGCATAAAACGCCCATTTTTCGAGGGTTTTGAATCGATCATGGAATAATAGAGAGAAAAGAGAGGCTTTTCCACGCTCTCGAATTACCCAGGCGGTCGATATGGCAAGTTCAGTTCTGCACAGCGACACAGCGGAAGATCAAAACAGTAGGACTACCACTACCTCTCATCTTATTGCGCTCGAGAACGAGTACGGGGCTCACAATTACAAGCCCTTGGATGTCGTTGTGGAGCGGGCTTCCGATGTCTGGATCTACGACGTGGAAGGGCGGCGCTACCTCGACTTTCTCGCGGCCTATTCGGCTGTCAACCAGGGCCATTGTCACCCTCGTATTCTCGCCGCGATGCAGGATCAGGCGCAGCGTGTGACGCTGACCTCGCGCGCCTTCCGCAACGATCAGCTGCCTCTCTTCTACAAGGAGCTGACGGAGCTTACCGGCTTTGAGATGGTCCTGCCCATGAACTCCGGGACCGAAGCCGTTGAGTCTGCACTGAAGGTCGCTCGCAAGTGGGGCTACAAGGTCAAAGGAATTCCGGACGGGAAGGCGGAGATCATCGTTTGCGCCAACAACTTCCATGGGCGCACGATTTCGATCATCAGCTTCTCCACGGAGGAGCAGTATCGAGATGGATTTGGACCTTACCTGCCGGGCTTCAAGGTCATCCCATTTGGCGACGCGAAAGCGCTGCGCGAGGCGATCACTCCTAATACGGCAGCGTTCATGGTCGAGCCCATCCAGGGCGAGGCAGGCATTCTGATTCCGCCGGACGGCTTCCTCGCCCAAGCCGCTGCGGCGTGCCGTGAGAACAATGTTCTCTTCATTGCGGATGAGATCCAGTCAGGCCTTGGCCGGACGGGCAAGCTCTTTGCGTGCGAGCATGAGAATGTCACGCCGGACATGCTGATCGTCGGCAAGGCGCTTGCCGGAGGCTTCTATCCCGTCTCGGCTGTGCTCGCCTCTCGCGAGATTCTTGGAGTGCTTCATCCCGGCGATCACGGCAGCACCTTTGGCGGAAACCCGATGGCTTGCGCCGTCGCGAGAGCATCGCTGCGTGTCATCGTGGAGGAGCGGCTCGCCGAACGATCTCATGAGCTTGGTGCGCTGCTGATGGATCGCATTCGCCAGATTCGCAGCCCGCAGATCCGCGAGATTCGCGGACGCGGCCTGTGGGTCGCCATCGAACTGAACGGGCCGGCACGTCCGATCTGCGAGGCTCTTATGCGCGAAGGCCTTCTCTGCAAGGAGACACATGACAATGTGATCCGCCTTGCACCGCCGCTGACGATCACGCGTGAAGATCTGCTGTGGGCGTGTGACCGCATTCAGCAGGTTCTTGAAGCGAATTAGCGCCTGCCGGAGAGGTTCGGAACAGCTCTCTTCAGATCTGTTCGCTCGTCATTCTTAGCGACGCGAAGAATCCCTGGACTTTGCCTTTTGGGGCCTATGCTGCTCCGGGCAAGATACAGGGATTCTTCACTATGTTCAGAATGACGATGTTTGGCTACTTCGTCTTCTCCGGCTCCAATCGAAATGCCGCAAATGCGCGCTCCAGTCCTTCGCGAGTCGAGATCAGCGGTCTCCAGCCGATGCTCTTCAGCTTTGCGTTGCTGAACTGGTTGCCGCCCCACATCGCCTGCGTCTTATAAGGCGTGAAGATCGCAGGAAGCTGACCGCGCGATCTCTCGCTGTAGCGTTCCACCATCTTCGATCCCCACATCAGAGCAGAGTAGGGAACCGGCACCGATCGCACGGGAGCGACCTTGCTCTTGTAGAGGGCGAGATACTGCTTCGAGGTGACCAGGTCATCATCGACGACGTTGTAGACCTGTCCGGCGGCCCCAGGTGTCAGCGCGGCTACGACGATGGCCTCGGCGCAGTTATCCACGTAGGTCAAGGGGAGCAGGTTGTTGCCGCCCAGGTGGAGGAATCGCCCGAAGAGTTTCAGTCCTACGCGATTGGAAAAATGGCCTCCGCCCGGGCCGTAGATCACTCCTGGACGCAGCACAACGAGCTCCATGCCATACTTGGCGCTGTACTCCCAGAAGAGCTGCTCCTGCCGAAGCTTCGAGTGGGAGTAGACGTCGCGGCGCTCCGGGTGCCGTTCGAGGGGAGTGTTCTCATTGACCATGGCGCCGCGGGGAAGCTCAGCGACTCCCATCGCGCCGAAAGAGCTGACGAGCACGACGCGAATCGGCCGCAACTCGTTGACCACTGCTTCTAGCAGATTGCGCGACGCGACGACAGAGTCCATGAACATCTCGGCGGGAGATCCCTTGAGAGCGGCCGCGGCATGGATCACCATGTCGCATCCGGAGACTGCAGGTGCAATCTCAGCGAGGTTCCGCAGATTTACCGTGATGAACTCGAGTCTTGCTGTCGGATAACGTGCTGCGATCGCCTCAAGCCCGCGTGCCTTGGAGGTATCGCGCAGCATGCAGCGAATGTCGTTCTGCCCATGTGCGAGCAGACGCTCCACGATGGCCTTGCCCAGAAATCCACCTGCGCCCGTAACGAGGATCTTCATCGCACACCCTCCTCAACCGGAGCCGGATAGACCTGCTGGATGATGCGGTCCATGACGTTGCTGACGCGGATAATCTCGGAGTAGGGAATCGGCGGTTCTCCGCCCGTGCGAATCCCCTGGTAGAACAGCTCCAGAAGTTTCGACATGCCGGCAAAGAAGTGGAACTCGCTGCGCCGGAACTGTCCGATATTCTTTTTACCCTCTGAAAAGTATCGTCCGGCCATCTGCAGCGGAGGCGCCAGCCGCCCCAAGGCGCTGGGATAACGTTGCGAGGCTGCTTTCACCACGGTGCGATTGTTGAAGTCGACACAAACTGTTGACTTTGTTCCATATACTGTCATCGTGTTCGCTACAGGCCGCGCGTGCGAGCACAGGCTGCCGTAAGCGGATACGCCGCCTGCTCGCATGAAGACTCTCAACTCGTCCAGCATGGCGTCGGTTGCGTCGTTGCGCACGGCCTTTCGGCGCTTGTAGGCAAAGGCGTGCACTTCCGGCTCGACATCCGGGAACAGCGGCACGATGCGATTGAAGATGTGATCCATCATGTTGTGGAAGAGTTTGCCGGGCAGCCGGTGCACCCAGTGTGCGGGATCGCTCATCAGTGCCTGCCCGTAGGCTCCAGAGAGGTCGTAGCCGATGAAGGCCTCCACATGGACCGGATCGCCGATCTCTCCATTGGCCAGCATCTGCTTAAACTGCATGGCCGGAGGATCGAAGTTGGGCCAGTAGTTGATGGTCATCTGGCGACCGCCAGCCATGACCACATCAATCAGCTGTTGAGCCTCGGGCGCAGTGAGTGCCAGCGGCTTTTCAAGAAAGACATGCGCACCGGCCTCCACGCACTGACGAGTCAGAGGCAGGTGGACTGCTGGCGGAGTCGTAATGTGGACGACATCCAGCTGTTCCCGAGCCAGCATCTCGGCCGTATCTCCGTACCAGGCATGAGCTCCAAACCGGACGGCAAGCTGCTCGGCGAGCAAGGGTTCACGGTCACACACGGCTGCCAGTTCGGCACCCTCAAGGTGCTTCACCACTTCGGCATGTCCGTCGGCGATCTTTCCGCAGCCGACGATTCCCACCCTCAGCTTCTTCAAATCTGTCATTGTCTTTTAGCCTACAGAATCCCTGTAGTTTCTCCCTATGAAATCGACGCCGCAGGAGACATTCTCGTCAGAGCGCCGGACATGGGATACTTAAGATGCGAACAGCAGAGAGATGCTGAAGGGCAGACGGCCTCCATGGAAGATACGGAACCCACGACCGAAGGTATTCGAAACCGAGGGAAAAATGTGCTCGGGCAACCGTTAGAGGTCTGCGGCTGCAATCCGATGACTGGTTTCTATCGGAACGGCTGCTGTGACACGGGGCCCCAGGACCTTGGTGTCCACACCATCTGCTGCGTGGTCA
>DASTSJ010000127.1:0-4992 GCA_035760765.1 Edaphobacter sp.
TGGACGATGCAGTCGGCATTTCACAATCTGCCTACCATCGGCGGCGTGATGCAGCATGAGGGTGTGCCCTACGCTGCGAGCAATGTGGAGTATGCCAGCAGCGATGCAAGCACAGGAATGAAGATGAACCTTGCAACGGCCTATCCGGCGGCGGCAGGCGTGAAGCGTTGGACCCGCGAGGTTGTGCTGGATAGACGGTCGGATACGGTGCGCGTGGTGGAGGACTTTGCCTTGGCGAAGAAGGTCCCGGTTGCGCTCTCGTTTATGACGTCCCGCGTTCCCGCACAGAGCGGAGCTGGATCGTTTGTGCTGCGATCGGCGAAGCCGGGAGTGAAGGACGTATCACTGAAGTACGACGGTACGGTGCTCGGCTTCAGCATGGAGAAGATCGATCTGAAGGATCCGGGGATGCGACGGTCCTGGGGGCCCACGCTGTATCGTGTACAGTTGCACACCTTGAACGATGTAGATCGCGGCCGCTGGACGATGGAGATCGTCTGATCCGGAGCCAGGGGTCGCATCTGTCCGGCAGCATCAAATGCTCTTGCGGATGAGAGCGATGCCGTGCGGCAGCGACGATTTTCTGCATCGAAGGATTCATGAAGAAGAAGCAAAGCGGCGGCGAGATTGCTGAGGCGGCGAAGCGGCTGCTGGGATTTTCGTCCTTGCGGCCAGGGCAAGAAGAGGCGATCCGGGCTCTTGTCGATAAGAAGGATGTCGTGGTCGTTCAGCCGACCGGGTCCGGCAAATCGGCGATCTACCAGATCGCCGGCGCGCTGATGAAAGGATCGACGGTGGTGGTGTCGCCGCTGATCGCGCTGCAGAAAGACCAGGCGGACTTCATCGAGAGGAGCCGCCTGCAGGATGCCGCTGTGGTGAACTCGACCCTCTCGGCATCGGAGCGCAGGGACGCGCTGGAACGGATTCAGGCAGGTGAGGTGGAGTACATCTTCCTCGCACCGGAGCAACTGCGAAGAAGCGAGACGCTCGAAGAGCTGCGTGCCGCGCATGTCTCGCTGTTTGTCATCGACGAGGCGCATTGCATCAGCCAGTGGGGACATGACTTTCGCCCGGATTACATGGAGTTGATCCACGTGCGGGAGCAGCTTGGGAATCCGCCAACACTGGCGATGACGGCTACTGCGTCGAACAAGGTCCGCGAAGAGATCATCGAAAAGCTGGGGCTGCGAAGTCCGCGGGTCTTTGTGCGAGGATTTGATCGGCCCAATATCTCGCTGCGCGTCGATACCTTTACGGACGACGAGGAGAAGCGGGATGCGCTGCTGCGACGGCTGGAGTTTGCAGAGGGTCCCGGCGTCATCTACGCGGCGACGCGCAAGAGTGTGGAGTGGATCGAAGCGGAGCTGCGAGAGCGCGAGATCGATGCGCTGTTTTATCACGGAGGGCTGCGGCCGAAGCAGCGGACGGAGATTCAGGACCGCTTCATGCGAGGCGAGGTTCCGCTGATCGTGGCGACGAATGCCTTCGGGATGGGGATCGACAAGGCCGATATTCGCTTTGTCTATCATGCGGAGCCGAGCGATTCGCTGGATGCCTACTACCAGGAGATTGGCCGTGCAGGACGCGACGGCAAGCCCGCAGAGGCTGTGCTGTTCTACTGCGCCCGCGACATCAGCGCGCAGCAGTATAAGACGGGATCGGGAAGGATTGAGCGGCCGACTCTCGACGCGGTGCTGCACGCTCTTCTAGAGACGCGGTCTTTGAGCATGGACGAGCTGGCAAAGAAGACCGGACTGTCATCACGGAAGCTCGCCAATCTCATCCACAAGCTGGAAGCCGTTGGAACCGTAAGGAGGAGTGCCGCAGGACAGGTCGAACTTATCAAGCCGGGCGACGTCGGCGGCGCAGCGAAGATCGTCGCTGAATTTCAGAAGCTGCAGAAAGAGACGCGCAAAGAGCGGCTCCGTCAGATGCAGGAGTACGCGGAGTGCCGCACGTGCAGGCGCGAGTATCTGCTCCAGTACTTTGGCGACAACTTCCAGGGACCATGCGGCAACTGCGATCGTTGTACCGAGTAGAGCTGTAGAACGAAGCGCGGATCAGCGGCCGCAGATCTATGGGAAGACGCCGACCGACTTGAAGAACTGGTAGTCGTCCCACTGGCTGTCTTTCCTCAGCCAGTCTTCGACCTGCGCCGGCGACTGATGCGGAGCAAAAGGCTGGTCGGAGTCCGCAATGGCGTAGGTTGTGGCCGCAGTCGTCGCGACTCCCTGATTGAGGTCAGCCTGATTGACCGAGTCGAACGAATCAGAGGCCTTGTGGTGGAGCTTGAAGTACTTGTCGGTGTCGTTCCAAAGAACAAGTGTAGGCACGCCCAAAAGATCGAAGGAGATGTGATCGGTCTGGAAGAGGAACTCGACTGAAGGGGTCGTGTCGCCGGAGCCGAGACCCGTCAGCAGAGGCTCGACATTGTTCAGAGCGGCCCTCTCATCTTCGCGGCCCATCACGTACCAGCCCTTGGCGCGCTGCGCACCGGTGTCCGAGATCAGAACGCAGTCGATGGAGGCCATCTCCTTCTGGTGCTGGCGGACGTATGCAGTCGAGCCGAGGATGCCCTGTTCTTCGCCGCCGAAGAGAAGAAAGCGAACGGTGCGCCGAGGCGGGTGTCCGCTGGCCTTGATGGCGCGGGCTACGTCGAGCACGGTGGCAGCTCCTGTACCGTTGTCCTGCGCTCCGGTTGCGGGATGCCAGGAGTCGAGATGTCCGGCGACGATGACGACTTCATTCGGCAGTTCGCGCCCGGGTATCTCGGCGACGACGTTGTCGACCTTCACGTTCTTGCGGATGCGGTTCCTGAAGGAAAACTCAACCGAGACCTGTCCTGCCCCCAGCATGCGCTTGATGAGAGATGCGTCTTCTGCGCCGATCTGCGCAGCAGGAAACGGAAGGATGCTGCCGTCGAAGGTAAGGGCCGTCGCGCTCTCTGTTCCGTTGGGTCCGCCGGCCAGCAGCAGTGCCTTCGGTCCAAGCTTGCTGAGACGATCCAGTCCTTTCAGAATCTTACTGAAGGTAAGGTCAACCAGACTTTGGTGATCGATAAGAATGATCTTGCCGGCAAGCGCCTCCTTCTGAGCATCCACCCCTTCGACCGTCATCGATTTGAGATACGTGACCGAACCTTTGATTCCGTCGGAGGGTGTGGATGGACTCCAGCCGACAGAGTAGATATGAAGCTGCTGGATTCGCGGCGTGATGATCTTTCCGACAGCGGGAACCTCCGGCTCCCATGTCGCGGGTATCGTGAAGGCTTCTGTGTGGACGTTGGCGAGACCGAGTGCGCGGAACTTTTCCTGTGCCCAGCCGACAGCGTGCACATAGTTATCCGATCCTGTGAGGCGGGGGCCAATCGTGTCGGAGAGCTGGCGATCATACTCGTAGGCCTGTCCGTTCACCATGATGTCGCCGATGAGATCCGCGACCTCTGTGCGGGTCTGGGGCGAGACGGGGATCTGGGCCAGGGCGGCGGAGGATGTCAGGAGGGCGGCAACAACAAGGAGGAACCGGCTCATTCCCTGAACGTACCACAGAGAGAGAAGGCTGCGGCGCGGGCCTGGCTCTCCTCCAGAGATCCTGCACAGTTCATCCAGAACTCCTTCGCGGCGCCTTCAGGAACTAGTCCAGAAGGCGTTTCGTCAGCTGCTCGAGGGCTGCTTGCGGATCTTCTTCGCAGAGCCCGGTGTGGACCGGAGAGATCTGGATGACGGTGCTGCGCGGAGAGACGAGCCAGTGGAAGCGCTCCCTTTGGGAGAGACGAGCGATGGGACCGCCGGACGGATCTCCGGAGGCGATTCGTGGAATGGCTTCGAGATGACGGCGGACGAGGTCGAGGTCGATGCTGGGCCACAGCGCTCGAAGTCGCGCCTCATCCACCCTCACGCTCGCCGCGAGAAATCTGTGTTGGAGGCAAAAGAGTACGACGCCCGCGTTGATGAATTCTCCGCGATCCACGCGAGGGACGACGCGAACAAGGGCATAGTCAAACGAGCTCGGTACGGGCACGTTCCGCCTCCTCTCGAAAGATGGAGGATGCCCTGAGTCTTCGCGCAAAGAAGTCCGCGTATACGGTCCTCTTCTGAGCGGCGCTGATGCCGTCATTGTCGCGCAGCAGCCACTTATCAGGGATGGCATCAAGGATGTTGGCGATCTTCTCTGGCGTTAGCATCGTTTTTGCACGCTCCTCGGCCTTTGCCAGCTCCGTGGCCCATGGCAACAGGACGTGTTCGGACGATGACCGGAAAGAGGACTCGGCGCGATCGAGCATGGACTCCCAGTCGTGGTGCACGTAGAGCGAGGCTCCATGATCGATGAAGTAAAGATCGTTATGCCAGACCAGCAGGTTCGCGTTGTAAGGAGTTCGATCCACATTCATGACGAAGGCGTCGAACCAGACAGCCATGGAAGCGATATCGGCATTGGCGACGTCCCCTGCTGCTGCGTCGAACATCGTCGAGCCAGGAAGATAATCCAATGCGAGGTTGAGGCCTACGCTGGCCTTAAGGAGATCGCGAATCTCCTGATCCGGCTCATTGCGTCCGAGCGCGGCGTCGATCTCGACAAGAACGATCTCCGGCACGTTCAGCCCAAGCTCCCGGCCAATCTCGCCCGCGACCAGCTCTGCCACGAGCGCGAGCGGACCCTGTCCTGCGCCGTGAAACTTGAGCACGTACAGGCCAAGATCATCCGCGGCTACGATCGCAGGGAGGCTGCCTCCTTCGCGAAGCGCGGTGATGTACTGGGTCGCTCGAACGGTGCGGGGCTGCATACTCTTAGTGTATCGGGTGCTATGACCTACGATCACTTCTTCGCTACTGGCCGGTAGATGTCTGCGTGCTCCTGAACTCTTCGTTGATCCAGCCTTTCAGTGCATCGAGATTCTGCGGACGTCCCAGGAAATCCTTTACGAGCTCGGTCGCTGGTTTGGTTGCGCCGGGTTCGAGCACCGTACGGCGATACCGCATCGCCGCAGGGCCG
>DASTSJ010000128.1:0-2567 GCA_035760765.1 Edaphobacter sp.
CGGATGATACTCCGGCATCTCGAGGACAAGGCGGCGCGGTTTCACAGTCGCAGTGCTCGAAGGTGTAGTCATTATTTTGACCTCATTCGTACGCGAACGCTTTCGGCGTGACCAGTCAGTCCTTCCGCCGTTGCCAGAGCAATGGCGTGGGGCCCGAGTTTGCCGAGACCTTTTCGCGTGTAGTCCTGAACCGTAATGACCTTAACGAAATCCATTACGCTGAGCCCGCCACGCACGCGCCCGACACGGCCCGTGGGAAGAACGTGGTTCGGGCCGGAGACGTAATCGCCCATCGACTGCGGAGCGAAATCGCCGACGAAGACCGAACCCGCATTCTGCACCCACTTCAGGTCGCTGGCGGAATCAATGGTAAGGTGCTCCGGTGCAAGGCGGTTCGTCAGCTCACGCGCCTCTTCGACTGTCTGGGTGAGGAAGATGGCTCCCTGTGCGGCGAGAGACTGTTTCGCGATCTTGTTGTTCTTCGCCTGCAGCTTTACTTCCGCAGCAACATCGTTCGCGAGCTTTTCGTTACTCGTGATGAGAATGGCCAGCGCCTCGGGATCGTGTTCAGCCTGAGCGACCAGGTCGGCAGCGATGCCGGGAGCGTATCCCCGCTCGCTCGTGACGACGATCTCGGTAGGACCTGCAGGCATATCGATACCGCAGTGGCTTGAGACGAGTGTCTTCGCAGCGGTGACGAAGAGATTGCCCGGCCCGACGATCTTGTCGACTGGAGCAATAGTGCTGGTGCCGTAGGCAAGTGCGGCGATGGCCTGGGCTCCGCCGATCCGGTAGAACTCGGTGACGCCTGCGAGATACGCAGCGGCCAGGGTCTCGCGCACGGGCTTGGGCGAGCATACGACGATGCGGCTGACACCTGCCACCTGCGCTGGCGTAGCCGTCATCAGCAGCGTAGAGGGAAGAGGATAGCGGCCGCCGGGAACGTAGCAGCCGACCGATCCGAGCGCCCGAACGATCTGCCCGGTCTTGACGCCATCTGCAACATCAAAGCTCCACTCCTTCGGAAGCTGCGCTTCAGCAAAGGCGAGGATGTTTCCCCGTGCAACCATCATGGCCGCCTGCAATTCGGGTGCAGTCTCCTCCCACGCGATCTGCATCTCTTCGCGCGTGACCAACAGACGCTGATCTTTGGTCAGGCCATCGAGCTTCGCAGCATACTTGCGCAGTGCAGCATCGCCGTTCTTCTGAATATCGGCGAGGATACGGCGCACCACGGGCTCCACCTTTGCCGTGTTGACCGCGCCGCGCCGCTCGATCGATGCGATCAGAGCGGCGGCGGACTTCGCGGTGCGTCCGTAGGTCTTTACCAGCTTCATCGTGGCGACTCCATTCTTCTTCTACAGAACGACCTTGCTCAGCGGATACTCGACGATACCGGTTGCTCCAACAGCCTTGAGCTTGGGAATCACGTCGCGAACCTCGGACTCGTCGAGGATGGTGTTGAGCGCAACCCACGTGGGGTCACTGAGCTGAGAGATGGTTGGCGAGTTGAGCGCAGGAAGCACATTCACGACGAGAGGAAGATCCGCAGCCTTTGCATTAAGCATCAATCCCACACGTCCCTGGGCGGCGATGGCGGCGTTCAGCATCAGCGAGATGGTCTCGATCTTCGCCTTCTTCCAGTCATCCTTCCAGGCATTCTTGTTTGCGATCAGCTGGGTCTCGCTCTCCATCAGGGTCTCGATAATGCGCAGGCGATTAGCGCGAAGCGAGCTTCCAGTCTCGGTGACCTCGACGATGGCATCGGCCAGCGTAGGAGGCTTCACCTCCGTCGCGCCCCAGCTGAACTCGACCTTGACCGGAATGTTCTTCGAAGCGAAGTAGCGCTTCGTAAACTCGACCAGCTCGGTCGCGATGATGCAGCCAGCCAGGTCCTCGGGCTTCTGGTAGTGCGAATCCTCCGGTACTGCGAGCACCCACTTCACCTTCTGGCGGCTCTGCTTCGAGTAGGTGAGGCTGGTGACGTACTCCACGCTGTGCTGGTTTTCGAGCACCCAGTCGTTGCCGGTCAGCCCTGCATCAAGCGCACCGTGTTCAACGTAGCGAGCCATCTCCTGCGCGCGGACCAGCATGCACTCGATCTCGGTGTCATCAATGGTCGGAAAGTAGCTGCGGCCGCTGGCGTAGATGTTCCATCCGGCGCGCTGAAACAGCGCGATGGTTGCGTCCTGCAGACTACCTTTAGGGATTCCGAGCTTCAGCTTCTTCTGCACGTTGCTCATTACTTCTTCTCCGTTTCGATCTTTTTGGTGAAGCAGCTTACGGTTCCCTCGTGGCAGACAAGACCATCGCCCTCGACCTCGACGCGGAAGAGCAGGGCATCGTTGTCGCAGTCGGTGGAAGCCTCAACGATGCGCAGGCGATTGCCGCTGGTCTCGCCCTTCATCCACAGCTTGCTGCGGGTGCGGCTCCAGAAGGTGACGAAGCCTGACTCGAGCGTCTTCTGGTAGCTGGTCTCGTTGAGGAAGCCCAGCATGAGCATCTCGCCGGTCTTGTAATCCTGGACGATGCCGGGGACGAGGCCGTCCATCTTGGCAAAGTCAATC
>DASTSJ010000129.1:0-3595 GCA_035760765.1 Edaphobacter sp.
CCTTCGAAGACGTACTCTTTCTCGAGCTTCACCCAGGGTAGCGACAGCCGCTGCTGGTTCAACGCATCCTTCAGGTGCATGAACTCCTTTTCCTTCGCCAGAAAATCCTTCCTCGCCTTCAACCATTCACTTCGAGAGACAACTGCGTTGTGCATCTTCTTTCTCCTGTCAGCTTCTGTGATCTCAATGCATCGGTTTTGATCTACTGCCCTGCTCTCGCCGTGCGAGCTGGCCAAGCCACTAAACCCGGCTGTGCGCTCGTTCGCGAATCTGGGCAATGATGTACTCCCATCCCTGATGAACGCGCTCCGTCGTCTCGGGCGGCATCCATCCGGCAGCGCGATGGGCAAACTTCAGCTTCGTCACTCCGTTCTCTTCGCTCAGTCGATACTGCACATTCGAGATCGCCGGATAGGACATGAAGAGCGGCCCGTTGATCTCCAGCAGCGATGGCGGCTTGATGGCCTGCACGTTCCCCCACCAGTGCCCGGTGTCGTTTCCAAGATCGCGGAACCAGCGTCCGCCCGGCCATGCCTCAAGCTTCATCGCCAGCGGCACCTTGTCCGGCCTCTCGTTGTAGGGCCCCAACTGTTCCAACAACGTCTCGAAGACGATCGCGACCGGTGCTGCAATCTCCTCTTCTCTCAGAATCTCCAGCGTCTGAAGTACCTGTTGCTCTGCTACTGGCATCGTCGTTCTCCTTTTCGGTTCAGTTGCGAGTCAGGTGAGGGACTGCGCAATTCTCACGCGGCTCTGGTTAGTCCTCGTGCCTGCCTGAGGCTGGTGCGGCTCCATGTGCCTGACCAATCGCCTCGGCGGCCTTCTGCTCTGCACGCTCCTTGATGCGGGAGATCTGGTGCGTCCAGTACTTCTCAAACGTCTTCACCCAGTCGTGAACCGGCTTCAGCTCCGCTGCATTCAGCCGGTACATGCGGTGCTGCCCCCGTTTGACCACGGTCACCACGCCCACCCGGCGAAGTACACCCAGGTGTTTGGAGACCGCGGGCTGCGGCATGCGCACGATCCTGACGACATCGCCAACGGCGCGCTCCTTGCCGTCGACCAGCGCGCCGATGATGTCCCGGCGCCGGGGTTCTGCGATTGCGTTGAAGACGTCGGTAGTAGTTGCTGCCCTTGCCATGAGCTGAACTTTATATACCCATATGGGAATATGTCAAGCGGTTCGACAGGGAATTTATGGGCTCTCTTCGGAAGAAATAACCGCAAGATTGTCTGTCAGGGCATGCCGCACACCCGCAATTTGTCCCGTATTTCCGCGTAGATACGGCATTACAAAAGTCTTACAACGATGCTCTCTCCATCCTGTTAGGTTCGAAATAGAAGTTCTGGAAGGAAGCGAAACAGATCTATGAGCACATCGATGATTCCGACGGAAGAGATCACTCAGGCATCCATCTCCGCAGAGCAACAGGCCGCCGTCTCTGCTGCTGCCCGCACCGCCCGCAAGGTTCGCGAAGACCTCCGCATGGGCCGCGAACACCAGGAAGGCCGCATTAACTGGATCACGGCAATCGCGATGGGCCTTTTCCACGTCGGCGCGATCGCTGCTCTGTTTTTCTTCTCATGGACCAACCTCGCGGTTGCGGCCATCATGTACTTCTTCGCGATCAACGTCGGCATCGGCATGGCCTACCATCGCCTGCTAACACACCGCGGGTACAAGACTCCTAAGTGGGTCGAGTACTTCCTCACCACGTGCGGCACCATGGCGCTTGAGGGCGGACCGATCTTCTGGGTAGCCACGCATCGCGTTCACCATCAGAACTCCGACCACGAAGGCGACCCGCACACCCCGCACGACGGTACCTGGTGGGCACATGCTGGCTGGATCATCTCCGGTCGCGCCCTGCACTCTGAGACCGCTCTACTCGGCCGCTACGCTCCCGACCTGACCCGTGACCCCGTCCACGTCTGGCTCTCGAAGTACCACTGGCTCCCGCTGACCCTCGCAGGCTTCCTTCAGATCGCGCTGGGCGCTGCAATCGCACCTCCCGGCCATCGCATCGTCGGCGCACTGGGCATGGTCCTCTGGGGAACCTTCCTCCGCGTAACCCTTGGGCTACACGCCACGTGGCTGGTCAACTCCGCAACCCATCTCTGGGGCAAGCGCCGCTTTGAGACCCGCGATGACTCCCGCAATAACTGGTGGGTCGCTATTCTGACCGGCGGCGAAGGCTGGCATAACAATCACCACGCCCATCCCGTCAGCGCACGCCACGGCCTCGCCTGGTACGAGTTCGACATCAACTACTATGGCATCTGGCTGCTCGAGAAGATCGGCCTCGCCAAGAAGGTTCAGATCGCCAAGTTTGACCCGGCAGACCCGAAACCCGCCGGCATGTAACGAAAGACGTTTTCTCCAGGATGTGGGCGCAGAGATTCTCCTCTGCGCCCTTTCTTTTTCATGAGCCACCCACCCGCCAAACCCCTCGGTCCGGTACATACTTGTCCTGGCGGCACGCATCCCATTCGACAGGAAGATTCGGCTGAAGTATCGTCGTCCAACAGCTTCAGCTTGGGTCGCTAAGCTACAAGAAACTATAGGACTGAGAGGCGTTCATGACCGCGAAGATCCGGCTCCTTGCAATCGTATTTCTTTCCCTTTTTGCCTGTGTCGTCTTTGTTAAGCCACCTGCTGCACACGCGCAGACGACCTACTGCGCCTCGGACGACGGAAATCGCCATTACTGCAGTGCTAACACCAGCGGCGGCGTGCAACTGACCCGACAGCATAGCGGCTCTGCCTGCATCCAGGGGCAGACCTGGGGATGGGACAACCGTGGCATTTGGGTCGACAAGGGCTGCCGCGCAGACTTTGTAACGAACACCGGCACCGGCAACTGGAACAACGGCAGCGGCCAGTCCATCTACTGCGCCTCCGAGGACGGCAATCGTCATTATTGCAATGCGAACACTCGCGGCGGAGTCCAATTGACCCGTCAGCGGAGCGGATCTTCCTGCGTTCAGGGACAGACATGGGGATGGGACAACCGCGGAATCTGGGTCGATCGTGGATGCCGTGCCGAGTTCGTCACCGGAAGCGGCGGTGGCGGCTGGAATAACGGTGGAGGTAACTGGAACGGCGGCGGAGGCAACAATCAAGCGATCTACTGCGCGTCGGAGGACGGCAATCGGCACTACTGCAATGCGAACACCCGCGGTGGTGTCCAGATGACCCGTCAGCGTAGCGACTCTGCCTGCGTCCAAGGGCGAACCTGGGGTTGGGATAATCGCGGGATTTGGGTCGATCGCGGCTGCCGCGCCGAGTTCGTCACCAACACCGGCGGCAACTGGAACGGTGGTGGCTGGAATGGCGGCAACGGCGGCTATGGCCAGACATTTACCTGCTCATCCAATGACGGTGGCCGCAACTATTGCTCGGTTCCCGGCAATGCCAATCCCAACGGGGTTGTCCTGTCGCGCCAGATCAGTGGCTCGGCTTGCGTGCAGGGACAGACCTGGGGCGTCGACCGGCGCGGCCTTTGGGTCGATCGCGGCTGCCGCGCCGAATTCCGAACTCGTTAGCGCGTCGATAATCCAAGCCAGCCGTGAAGCGATACTCTCCCGCACGGCT
>DASTSJ010000130.1:0-2388 GCA_035760765.1 Edaphobacter sp.
GCCGTCAAGGCTCCCGGATGGATCAACGCAATGCGGCAAGACATCTTTGGCCTTCTTCTTTATGCCGTGCGAAATGAGGCGCATCTTTTCCAGGTCAAGAGCAGTATGGAGTCGCAGCCGCTACTGCCTCGCTTTCTCCCCGTGCTGGACTGGATTGACCAGAACATCGCATCGAATGAAATAACGGTCGCCGATCTTGCGCGGAGGGCCTTCATCAGTGAAACCCACTTTCGTCGCATGTTTCTCAAGACTTTCGAGATGAGTCCGATGCAGTTCGTAAGAAAGCGTCGTATCGAACGCGCCTGTACTCTGCTCCGTACCACCGATACGCCCATCAAGCAGATCGCACAAGACTGCGGCTTTGCGGAAGATGCATTCTTCTCACGCGTCTTTCGTCACCTCGTAGGCGTCACGCCAGCAGCCTATCGGCGGGGCGAATATCCTAACTCTGCCCAACAGGGGGGCTGAGCACCAGATCTCTGCCGCTTGGAATACTTGAACGAATATCGCACCTAATACGCTGCTCGCTTTAGGGCCCTTTATCGCTATTCAGACTCTGGGCTGATATTGTGGTCATACCAGATCGTTTGGGTGGATTCGACTGTGCCTATCTTTGGACATCTTGCTGGAAGGCGACTTACAGCCGCCTTCCTCGTCAGTTTGGCAATGGGGTGCTCCTCTGTTGCAGCCCAGTCGCCAGAGGGACTCTCGCTGCACGAGGCCGTGCAACGCGCGCTAAGGAGTTCACAGACTAACGTTCTTGACTCCGAAGTGCAGCAGGCGCAGGGAATCGTACGCCAGGCGGGCCTGAGACCAGATCCCCGACTCTACCTCCAGTCAGAAGATCTTCGCCCTTGGGACGACTCTTTCGATTTTGTGAATCACACGGAAGACTACGCTTACCTCGGGCAGATGATTGAGATCGATGGGAAGCGATCCAAACGCGTCGCATTGGCGACGGCTAAACTGCAACAGGCGCAGGCCTATCGCACCATGCAGGTCCGGCAATTGGTCGGTAGGGTCAGCTCAGCCTATTGGATGGCAGTGAGTCAGCAGCAGATCGTCACTCTGTTAAAGCAGGACATGAGTGCTGTAGACGAGATGGTGAATTACCACAAAGCTCGCGTCGATGCAGGCGCCATGAAAGGAGTCGACCTGCTACGCATCGAGATCGAGCGGGACCGACTGGTAGTTGCCCTGCGCGCAGCGGAGCGGGATGCACAATTCTCCCGATTGGAACTGTTTAAGCAGATGGGCGTTGCGCCGTCGAATCTCCCGCTGACCGACACTCTCGATGCTGTTCCCGAAGTTGAGCCTGTCAGCATCGATACCGTTCTTGCACAGCGGCCGGATCTCGCGGCGACGCGATCTGCCGTGCAGGCGGCGCAGGCTGATCTACGGCTTCAGCGCGCAAATGCGGTTCCCGACCCCGAGTTCTTTGGCGGCTACAAAAGAAATACCGGAGACAATACAGGATACGGAGGGTTGCAGATGACGCTCCCGTTCGGCAACCGTAATCAGGGTGAGATTCAACGCGCGCAGGCGTCGGTGACGACAGCCCAGGCACAACTCAGTGTATTGGAGCAGCAGGTGTCTACCGAGATGAGGCAGGCGTACGAAAACTACCTGGCTCAGCGAGAGATTGTGGAGAGGGTGCTGCCTGATATGCAGAAGCGCGCCCGTCAGAATCTGGATATTGTGCGCGAAGCTTATCGCATCGGAGGTACAGATCTGCTGCGGTTTATCGACGCGGAGCGCACTGAATTTGATGTGGAGGTCAGCGCGGTGCGTGCTATGGCTCAACTTCAGGAGAATGCGATCCAACTGCGCCTGGCTTACGGAGTTCAGCCATGAACGAGCAGAAGCCACTCTCTATCGTCCTTCTCCTCGTTCTGCTGGGCGGTTTTGCAGGATGCCACTCAAAGAGCGACCAGACACCGGAACAACAGACTGCAGCCGCGAAGCCGGATTCGAGCACTTCGGCTGAATCCGTTTCCGCAGGCAAGAGTGCGGTTTCGGCTGACGTGGTCAAGATCTCAACCGAGGATCAACGAAAAGCTGGAATCGCTGTCTCGCCTGTAGTGGTCAAGAGCATGCCGCAAGTGATGACCGTCGTCGGCCAGGTGGCGATGGACGAGAAGCGCACCAATCACATTGGTGCGCTTGCGGACGGACGCGTGGAGAGCGTATCGGTTCTGCCTGGAGACGTTGTTCATCGCGGACAGGTGTTGGGCACAATTCATAGCCACACCGTTCATGAAACCGTCGCAGCTTTAACGCAGGCCTATGCGGCCGTCGACAGGCAGAAGAGCGCGGTCACCTATGCGACACAGGCACGCGACCGTTACGCGAAGCTCTACAGCATCCAGGCAGCTTCGCTCGAAGAGA
>DASTSJ010000131.1:0-2020 GCA_035760765.1 Edaphobacter sp.
CATTCTTTCGGCCGGGCAAAGGCGAGGACCTGCTGCGATTCTGTTTTGCCAAGAAGGACGAAGACCTGGAGGAAGCCTGTCGCAGGCTGCGCGGTCTCCGCTAGACGGTCTCGTCGGCAGGCAGAATGTCCCGATAGCCCCGGTAAACGCCCGCAAAGACAGCGTCCCAGCTGCAGGTTAGCGCGTATTCGCGTGCGGCAGCCCGCATCTGAGTAAGCCGATCGCGATCCTGCGCGAGTGCGGCGATGGCTGGAGCGAACTCCTCTTCTGCGGCCACGAAACCCGTCTGCTGATCGCGAACGATGTACTTTGGTCCGCCGCCTGTGGTAACGATCGCAGGGACTCCGCTCGAGAGCGCCTCCAGAACAACATTCCCGAAGGTGTCGGTGTACGAGGGAAAGAGGAAAATATCCATGTTGGCGTAGGCCGCTGCAAGATCCGCGCCACGCAGCACCCCTGCGAAGTCTGCACGCTGGAGCGCCGAACGGAGGTTCGTTTCTTCGCTGCCGTGACCCACGATAAGGAAGCGGAAGTTGGTAATTCCCATCCGCAGCAGTTCGCGTTCGATGCGGACGAGAAGGGTCACATTTTTTTCTACGGAGAGACGCCCCACGTAGCCGAGGACCAGCGTCGTGTCGTCGAACGGGCGGGTGCGGTGCAGCGGTGAAAACTGTGCGGTGTCGACGCCGCGCTGCATCAGGTAGCAGGGCTTCTTCGTGGTCGATTCGAGCATGCTGCAGAGCTCTCGGTTTGGCGCGAAGAGGACGCCTGCGAGAGAATAGAAGCCTACGACGGCCCGCAAAGAGATGCTCTCGACACCGCGTGCGACGTTTGCCGCGAGCCGTGCAGTCAGCCTGCGCGTGAGCCAGGAGAGCCGCCGGGCGGCATACTCGTGCACGTTGGTGTGCCAGGACGCGGCAAGGGGAATTCCCTGTTCCCAGGCGAAGTACGCGCCGAGAAGTCCAAGCTCGCTGGGGCCGGTGATGTGGATCAAGTCAGGTTGAAAACGCAGCAGCTTGCGCCGGATGGCGGGTGCATGGCGGAAGTAAAAGGGATCGAACTGAAGGTCTTTCTCGATACGGATGGCAGCAGGGGAGCGAGAAAGCTCGAGCGAACGGAACTCTGCACGATGCTCGAACGGCGGATGATGCTGGCCTGCGCGGATACAGAGAAAAGGCAGCGCGTGGCGTTGCGCGTACGCCACAAAGTTGCGGCTGGTATGTGCGACGCCGTTGACCTCGTGAAAGGAGTCGGGGAGATAAGCGACTCGCGGCGCACGCATGGCACTACTTTACTTGAAGGGCTGCATGAGAAGAGTAAGGGAGCGTAAATCCTGCGAGGGTTAACACAGGAGGACTGCGTGGCGCAGGCGACGCCCCTGTGTCTAAGGGTGCGCAGGATCTTTGGGTGGCGAGGCATGCCACTTCGGATAAGGCAGACCAGCCATGTGATTGAAGACCCATGCCTGCAGGGTCAGCAGGATGACGGCGACTTCGATCACGACGAGATAGCGGGGCTTCGCGAGGATTCCAAGGGCCACGATGAGGGTTGTCGCGCCGGCAGGAGGATGGCTGACAGAGAGCAGCACCATGAAGGCTCCGGTGGCCGACAGTGCCAGGGCTGCAGAGAGGATGCGGGGCCAGTAAATGGTCGCGCCTGTAGCCTGCGAGAAGGTGTGCATCCCCGTCATGTAGAAGGCCGTGTATCCGCAGACCAGGCCGACGGCGTGGCCCAGGATGGTGTTGCGCGGGCTCGAGACCTCAGCCAGGGGCGAGAAGAAGAAGAGGTACGCCGTGGGACCGAGCGAGGGGAAGACGAAGGGGCTTCCGCTCAGCTCCGCCAGCAGGGCGAGCAGAGCAATGCTGATGAAGCCGTTGATGCAGACGTATGTGGTCCATACGAGCTTGGCCGGGAGGTGACGGAGCAGGAAAGGGAGCCGCAATCTCTCAAGCAGAAGCTCGACATGGGTGAAGTTTGTTGCACCGTTTTGTAGCCTTTCTTTGACGGTCATCAGATGTTC
>DASTSJ010000132.1:0-4917 GCA_035760765.1 Edaphobacter sp.
CCGAGCTGGACGAGGATGGGCCCCAGCTTCTCGCGCAGCTCGCGCGCGCGGTCGAAGAAGAGGGCGGCGAGGTCGGCCGCGTCTCGCAGGCGGCGCTCGTGCGTGATCTCCTGGGGGAGCTTGAGCGCGAAGGCGAAATCAGATCCTGTCCTGCTATACCAACTCTTGAAGGTATTAACGGAAGGAATCGCGTAGAAAGTGGAGTCCACCTCGACTGTGTTGAAGGCCCGCGAGTAGACCGTCAGAAAATCCACGGAGCGAGTCCCTGGCGGATAGAAGGGCCCCACCCAAGCATCATAGTTCCAACCCTGAGTGCCGATTCGGATTACCCCGGTCATGACGGGAATCCCTCCTCAGGTGCGGCGGATGTCAAGAAGGCGAGGTTCGGATGTGTATCCAAACCCCGCCTTGAACTCTGGGCAGCGGTGCTCCAAGTCATTGGCGCACTGACTTTTGCGAGTCTCTGGCCGCTTATCGACTTCGTCGATCTATTTGGCTAGTATCTGCTCCCACTGTGCGGCGGACAGCCCGCGGTAAATCTGTACCAACAACTCCTTCGCTCGCGCCTCCGGTAGCGGCTCGATTTGGGAGATATGCCCGCACCGATGTCGTGGAGATGATTGGTGACCTGATTGTTGCTCGACCGCACACCGAATGTAGCGATGGGTACGTCCTACAAGAGCCCACCGTCCATCGTAAAGTGCGCCCAGCGTGAAGACCCGCGACTGCGGAATGGTCAGATAGAGGGCCGCCTTGAGCTTTCTCGCGCGAGAAGTTGCTGCCAACGTGAGCGGAACCGGTGTGAACCCATACAGGGGCATGCCCGCGTCGAAGGGGGCATCGAGCCGCCTGTAGGTGACAATTCCGGCTATCCGGCTGCGGCCGCGAGATACTCCAGTCATATGTCCTCCGGGTGTTGAGTCTATTTTGGACTCAGCCATGGAGGATTGCAAGGTGCTCCGGCATGGGACCCCCGGAGCGGCGCTCGTCGAAGGCGCATTGGCCCGAACTTTACGATGAGCTTCGAGCCAAGCTCGTCGCCGCGCGTGAGGAGGCGGGCCTGACGCAACGTGAAGCGGCGAACCAACTCCGCCGGAGTCAGACCTACGTTGCCAAGTCAGAAACAGGCGAGCGACGTGTCGATATCATCGAACTGATGATGTTCGCCGCCATTTACGACAAGCCGATCACGTTCTTCCTCCCAAGCCGAACTGGCCCGTAACACCATCCGACGAAGAAGGGCCAGCCGATCCAGCAGTCGACTGGCCCTTCTTCGTCTCTCGTCAGATTAGCATCAGCACCACATTCTCGACGAGATCGACGACAACGTCATTTGCTTGCGGCTCCGCGATAGTCACCAACGACGGATGGGCCGCGGTGTTGCGCTTGTCCAGCTTCTCTTTGAGGATCTTCTTCACATCCTTGGAGAAGAGCGAGGCAGATCCAGCGACCTCGATGACCTCGGACTCCTTGAACTGCTGGAAGTCCTCGTGCTTGCCCACGCTCACACCCGTTTTCTTCGGGTACACTTTGGCAATGGCAGCATTGAAACGACCTAGACGCGCTGCATCCGCGAGAATCCACTTGAGCAGATGGTCAAAGGCTAGGTTCCACGCCATGACGATTGCGGCCCGGAACGCCCTCACGCGGTAGCATGACACTGCCTCCTTCAGGAATACCTGCTCAGCCAGATCCGGCACTTTGTTCGGTAGCTCCTTGAGCAATTTGCTTACGACAAGAGTGCTCTCATGCTCGCCGTACTTCTTATCGAGTGCGGAGCGCACCTTACCCTCCAATCTGTACCCGCGCGCATCCTTCAACAGCGCGGCGGGTCGGCGCTGCACGAGTCGCCTGAGCGATATCCCGATATCCGGTGGCCCCAAGTGGAGCGCTTGGTAGCACTCCTTGATGGCCTCGCGCGTGAATCGCTCTCGCTCCCTGTGCACGTGCAGGTACCAGCCGAATAGCTTGATCTTCTCTGGATCCGAGAGACTATCGAAGCTCGGAATCTGACCGACAAATTCGCGCAGTTCCATTTGGAGTCGGGCTATTCAGCGTCAAGGTTATCGACCTCTGCCTCACCGATCTGGTTGATAGCGTAGAGACCTTTTTCCTTCCGCTTGACGACCTGCCGCTTCTTCAACGCTCGAAAGACGCCATCATAGTCCTTGATGCTGTACGGCCAGTTCATCATGCGATAGCACGTGTAAACGTGATTGATACCGATCGCATCCGTGTTCTTGTAGTTCTTGAACCACTTCGCGACGGTAAGAAACCGCTTTGAATCCGTCTGCGGGTTCACCTGCTTCGCATATTCCGCGAACGGCATGTCACCAGAAGTCAGGTCGAGATTGTCGATGATCTCCGGCTCCTTCGGCAACGCACGCTGCCGCGTCACCTTCGGTCGCGCGACAGTCGTCTCGTCGACCGGTTCCACATCCTCATCATCAGCGACACTCTCTGCCTCGGGCATGTCGCTCACATCACGGCCACCCATGGCACCCGCGACTGGAGCGCTACCAAGCAGCCGAGGAGGTTGTGGCGGCGCTATTGGACGCAGGGCATTCGAGATCGCCTGAGTGATCTGAGTCAGGTTCCCATCGTTCAGATCCGCCTCAAGCATGATGAACCGGATTTTGTTGTTGCCGCCGCCGTCCGCCCGATGATTGCCGCGCGCCATCGCTGCCTCCGATGAGAGGGTACAGGTCCGAGCAAAAGCCGAAGGATCAAGTTAGGTAGGCACGTGATTGCGAGCAACTACGCCCGGAAGTGCAGAGTCCGGTTTCGGGAGGAGGACCTCTGATGCCGGACTATCCAGCTTCTAGAGCGAAACGACGACTGCTCACCTCGTTCCCCAAATCACGCCCCTCGGTGACATGACCAGAACGAGCGGGGGCTTGCTTACCGATTGTTCGACGGAGCCGCAGAGGCCCGCGCCAGACTAGTACCATGCCAGCAGGCGGGCCCGGCCAGCTGCTGATCGCCCGGAACGCCGCTCGATCGCGGCGAGCAGGTGTTAGCCTACTGCGCAGTCAACCGCTCGGACTCATCTAACTTCCACGCCTTCCAGAGATGGCTCCCATTACTGACTCCGACCCAGCGGAGCCCGCACCTATTGCTCAACTACAGCCCCGCGGGCCGATGGTCTACGAGACTTGGCACGCTCTTGCCGCTGGCGCCCCGGCAGCCGATACGGTGGAGTACCCGCTTTACACGGATGCACATCTCGTGGGCGAGGTCGCCTTCGGCCCGTACGAACTGCTCAACGCGGCGGCGGGGTCAGATCATGAGGGGCGTGTACCGGCGGCGTTCCTGCGCGTCACCCACCACATGCCGGAGACCGACGCGTTCGACATGAGTACCACGGACGACGAGCGCCACCACGGCGGGTCGTTCGAGAACGAGCTGGCGGCACTTCTCGCGCTCTGCTGCGGAATCCGACTGTTCGCCGGCGGGTTCACGCGATGGTTCCGGGCAGGCGGGGACCCGCGCGGGCGTCCGTTCACGAGGGGTAACCGCGGTGGCAGCGCGGACCCGCCTTCGCTCCTCCGAACGCGACACCATGGGCTGGTCCTCCCAGCACTGCGGGGCGAGCGCCAGCTAAATGGCGTTTCCCTTGTCGCGGCATTCGCGCTTCTTCAAGCGAACGATGCCAGTGCGGTCGTCCGGGTAGCGCGGCTGTACCAAGACGCTGTTTGGCTTGCCGAGTCGCAGCCGGAGCTCGCCTGGTTGCTCCTCGTTTCGGCAGTCGAAACGGCCGCAAACCATGAGCAACCAGCGGATGACCCGCCGGAGGAACGTCTCCGCGCATGGCGGCCGCAGCTCGCCGAACTGTTGGCCGACGCTGGCGGGGGTGACTTGCTCGCCCAGGTCGCTGAGCACGTCGCACCAGCTGCTGGGTCAACGGGCAAGTTTATTCGGTTCCTCCTCAATTTCGCGCCTGACCCGCCGACGGTTCGTCCGCCGGCGCACGCACAGGTTCCGTGGTCGAAATCGAAGCGCCGCGCGGTGTTCAGCAAGATTTACGAGTACCGGTCGCGCGCGCTCCATCGGGGCAAGCCGTTCCCGACACCTATGGGGTACCCGCCGCACCGATGGGAAGACGGGTCGCTGAGCGAGCGGCCAGAGGGACTCGCAGCTGGGGTGTACGGATCGGTGTGGATGGCTGAGGATATACCGATGCTGCTGCACACCTTCGAGCACATCGCCCGGCAGGCGCTGCTGAACTGGTGGCATGGCCTCCTCCCGCCGGCTGACGTGAGCACCCCGCCCGACCTGCATGCGGCGGCGGCTCGCGGCGCGCCGACATGACCCTGTGGTTTCCGTACCACTTGGCGGATGCACCACTAGGTCCGTAGCCAGAACTGCTGTCGCAGTCTTCTAAGCCGGATGTGGGCATCAGTGCTCGGCTGCCGAGAGGTCTGGCCCTCAACTTCCCCGCATATCACACACGCAGTACGAACCGCCACACTTTGGGCTTCTATGCTATACCGAATCGTAGAAGTGCTGCCCTGCCCTGGCTATCGGGTTTGGGTACGCTTTCAAGATGGCACCACAGGGGAAGCCGATCTCTCCCATCTGGTGGGGAAAGGTGTATTCGTCGCGTGGTGCAATCCTCGCGAGTTCGAGAAGGTGTACGTTGATGCGGAGAGCGGCACACTAGCCTGGCCTGGCGGGCTGGATGTTGCCCCCGACGCGCTCTACGACGAGATCCACAACGGACGCCAGCGCGATGCATGATCGAGCGTGGGCTCAAGTGCGGCTAGGTTAGAGGCCGCTAATGTGCTTCGCTGAAGTCAGGTGACACGGAGCCCGGCATGTGCGAAGAAGTTCGCCAGCAGGTCGGGACGGCGGCCGAGCCGCCGGAACTCGCGTCGGGCCTGGGCGAGGAGCTCAGAGACATCGGCGGGCAGCGCG
>DASTSJ010000133.1:0-3705 GCA_035760765.1 Edaphobacter sp.
CAACTACTACGACATTCTGGCCCAACTTCGAAAGCGCCATCCGGATGTCGAGATTGAGAGCTGCTCCGGCGGCGGCGGTCGGGTTGACCTCGGTGTGCTACGCCTGACGGATGAGGTGTGGACCTCAGATAATACGGATGCATTCGACCGGCTGTATATCCAGAACGGCTTCAGCTATGCCTATACTCCGGCGGTGATGATGGCATGGGTGACAGACTCACCGACGTGGGTTAACCACCGTCCGCTCTCCCTTGAATACCGCTTCCTTTCATCCATGCAGGGTTCGCTGGGCATCGGTGCGAATCTGAACCATTGGCAGGATGAAGACTTTTCGACTGCTTCGCGCATGATCGCGGCCTACAAGGAGATTCGTGAGACGGTACAACGTGGTCAGCTTTATCGCCTTATCCAGCCGGAGAGCAACGAGCAGTCTGTAACCGAATCCGTTGCCCGCGACGGAAAACAGGCCGTTCTCTTTACCTTCCTGCACTCCAGTCGCGAGAACTATCCATTCCCGACGGTTCGGCTACGCGGTCTGGATGAAAACGCGGTCTATGCCATCAAACCAATCGCGGGCAAGGCGATGCCGGGAACGCCAGCCAGCGCTACGGGGGGATACTGGATGCATCACGGGATCGACGTAGCCCTGAAGGGAGATTTTCAGGCCGCTGCGTTTGTACTGACGCGTCAATAGAAGGCGATGAGAAGAGCGATGGCGACGGTGTCATTATCAATCAGATAGGTTGGCGATGACACCGTCGCCACTGTTTACATTAGTTAGATAACAGCTACAAGAAGAGGAGATCTCTCGCTTGCGTTCGAATAGACGTTCGTTTCTGAAAGGTGTGGCTGCCGGCGCTGTCGCAGTTGCGACCGGGGTTGAAGGTGAGGCGCAGCATCTTGCAGATAGTGAGAGAGCCGCAACAGCACGTGAGAAGGGCCTTGGGCACAACACCGAGGCTCCGACGCCGCTTGAGATGGTCAATATCCTGCAAGGGACGGCGTCAACATTCCTCTTCTCGCAGGGAAATACTCTACCGATTGCAGCGCTCCCCTTTGGTATGGCGCACTGGGCGCTGGAGAGTAATGGTGGCAACTCGCCATGGTTCTTTCACCCAGGTGAGCGCAGGCTTGAAGGAATTCGCTGCACTCATCAGCTCAGTCCCTGGTTAGACGACTATGGCTACGCGACCTTTCTTCCCGTAGACGACACAGCAAAGCCAGCCATGCAGGCCCGCGGGACTTCCTTTCGCCCGGAAGAGGCCAAGCTGTCGCCAGCGCAGCTAAGCATCCCGCTGCTGCGCTATCGCTCGCAGTTGGAGCTTTCACCTACCCTGCACGGCGCGGCGATGCGCGTTACATACGCGAGCGGTGAAGAGGGTGACACCATCCCCGCTGGCCGCGGCGCCGGCCTGGTAATCGATCTGCCAGGTGCAGAGCATGTTGAGATCACGCTCGATGCCGACGCCGGGCTGCTGCGCGCCAGCAATAACTACAACCACGGTGGCCTGCCGCAGAATTTCCGCTCCTTCTATGTGGTGCAGTTTCCCGGACTCGGCCCGAACGATCTCAAACTTGAGACAGAAGAGACGAAGGGCAGAGGCGGTCGCGTGGCGCATCGCGTCGGCATCGTGCGGTATCCAGCAAAGCCCGGCAAACCCCAGGAGATTCGCATCGCCTGTTCCTTCATCTCTTACGAACAGGCAGAGCTCAGCCTCAAAGCCGAACTCTCCGGTGACTATGACGCCGTAAAGGAAGCTGCGAAAGAGGTATGGACCGAGCATCTCGACCGCGCCCAGGTGGAGGGTGGCACGATCGAACAGAGGCGCACCTTCTATTCTTGCCTGTATCGGGCGCTGTTGTTCCCCCGTACCTTCCACGAGAACGACGCCAGCGGCAAACCGATTCACTATAGTGCCTTCAACGGCAAGGTAGAACCTGGCTTCATGTACGCCGATCACGGCTACTGGGACGTTTACCGCGCCTGGTATCCATGGATGGCTGTCATGTTTCCCGAAAAGCTCGGCGAGATCCTCGACGCGTGGGTCAACGCCTATCGGGAGGGTGGATGGATGCCGCAGTTTCCCGCCCCGGGATATCGCGCATGTATGACCGGCAGCCTGATCGACGCGGTCTTCGCAGATGGTATCGTCAAGGACATTCCGGGCTTCGACAAAGAAACCGCGTATCAAGGCCTGAAGAAGCACGCAACGCAGCCAGGCAACGCCGACAAGGGTTACGGTCGCCGCGGCATTGAGGACTATCTCAAGCTGGGCTATGTCCCAGAGGACCATATCCATCAATCGGCTGCAGAGACCGTCGATGCTGCATTCGGCGACTTTTGCATTTCGCAGGTCGCCGCCAAGCTTGGCCATCATGAGGATGCCACTCTCTTTCGAAAGCGCTCGGAAAACTGGCGAAACCTTTTCGACAAGCAGACTCTGTTTCTCCGGGGCAAGAACTCTGACGGTTCCTGGGTGACCTTCGGCGACGGAGAGGTCAAGGATCCATTCAACCCGGTTCGCTGGGGTTCGCCCTACGTGGAAGGAGCAGCATGGCAACATCGTTTCGATGTACCGCACAACCCGGAAGCACTCTTTCAGGCAATGGGTGGAGATGCATCTGCCGCATCTGAACTCGAGAAGATGATTACGATTCCAGCGAACTTTGATACGGGGGCTTATGGGATGGAGATTCACGAGATCTCCGAGATGGCCGCACGGCACTTTGGACAGTATGCGCATAACAACCAGCCTGTACATCACATCCTGTATCTCTTCGCTCTCGCTGGTCGGCCGGAGCGCACTCGCTACTGGGTGCATCGCGTGATGGAGGATCTGTATTCACCTGACGAATTCGCAGGCGATGAGGACACTGGCTCGATGGCTGCTTGGTATCTCTTAAGCGCTGCAGGCTTTTATCCGGTCTGCCCGGGCAAGCCCGAGTACGTACTAGGTGCGCCTCTCTTCGACAAGATGACGCTCAAAGTCGGGACTGACAAAACGTTAGTCATAACCCGCCGCGGCTCCTCTGGTTCCGTAGCAATGAACGGCAAGACCGTGCAGGGCGTCACTCTCTCGCATCACGCAATTATGGCGGGTGGAATTCTCGAGTTCGTCTAGCCCGACACGTACCCCTTCGTTGTAAGCCTGTGCTGCCGCGTCTTCGCTCAGTTCGCTATTCGCCCCAATATTCTGAAGAATAAAGGTTTTGCCGAATTGTTGGATGCCATCTCAAATGAGATGCGGTACATTGAATCAGGTCGATGATGACGAAGAAGATAGCGGTTGTTGGTGCTGGACCTGGTGGACTGGCGACGGCCATGCTGCTTTCCAGCCGTGGCTTCAAAGTGGATGTCTACGAGAAGGAAGCCGTGATCGGTGGGCGCAACGCCGAGGTCTCCATAGGACCTTATCGTTTTGACCTCGGGCCCACTTTCCTTATGATGAAGTTTCTCCTCGATGAACTGTTCGAGGAAGCCGGACGTTCGATCACTGACTATCTGGATTGCGTGCGGCTGGATCCCATGTATCGGCTGACCTTTGAGGGGAAGTCTTTGCTGGCCCGCTCTGATCCCAGCGCCATGGAGACCGAGATTGAACGAGTTTTCCCTGGCGAGGGCGGCGCCCTGAATCGCTTTTTGCAGCGCGAAAGTGTGCGCTTCGAAAAGTTATACCCTTGCCTGCAAAAGCCCTACGGAACCCT
>DASTSJ010000134.1:0-3831 GCA_035760765.1 Edaphobacter sp.
CGACAGCAGCGCCGGAAGGTTCTGCGCAGCTGAATCAAACTGTTTGCGGCCATCGGTGTGGCGGGTAAAAGCGGTGGGAAGCGTTACTTTGACGGCCATATTTTTCAGTTTCCTCCTGCAATTGCCAAAGCGGGCTCAGGCAGTTCGTTGAGCTCGCGCAAATAAGCGTCGAAATCAGCAAGCCGCGGACGAATTGCGCGGTCCTGCTGATAGTGTCCAGCGACGGCATCCGTCGTCTTGAGACCGTTGCCGGTGATCACGCTGACGGTGATCTCGTCAGGGGAGATGCGGCCGTGCGCATACAGCCTTGCAGTCACCGCGGTGGTCACGCCGCCTGCCGTTTCGGTGAAGATGCCCTCTGTCTCTGCAAGCTCCTGAATGCCGGAGACTACCTCCACATCAGAGACATCCTCGGCCCAACCTCCGGTCTCCTGAATCATCTTTGCCGCTGCGGGGCCGTCAGCCGGGTTGCCGATCGCCAGCGAACGGGCGATGGTGTTTGGCCTCTGCGGCTCGATGTAGTCCAGCCCCTGCTTGACTGCCTGAGAGATGGGGGAGCAACCCGTAGCCTGCGCTCCGAAGAAGCGAACCGGCTTCTCTTCCACCAGACCAAGGTAGATCAGTTCCTGGAAGGCCTTGCGAATCTTGCGGATCAGCGAACCGCCGGCCATTGGGACGACGACGTTGTCGGGCAGCTTCCAGCCAAGCTGTTCGGCGATCTCATAGCCGACCGTCTTTGAGCCCTCAGCGTAGTAGGGACGCAGATTGACGTTGACGAATCCCCAGTTGTACTCATCCGCGATCAGGGTGCAGAGGCGGTTGACGTGGTCGTAGTTGCCATCGATGCGGACCAGGCGAGCCCCGTAGACCTGCGTGTTGAGGATCTTCGCGGCCTCAAGATCTGCAGGAACCAGAACACAAGCCTTCAGGCCGAGACGTACAGCCTGGGCAGCGACGGAGTTGGCGAGGTTTCCGGTGGAGGAGCAGCCTACGGTCTCAAAGCCGAAGCCCTGAGCGTTGGCAAGAGCGATGGAGACGACGCGATCCTTGAAGCTGAGCGTCGGGAAGCAGACGGCATCATTTTTGACGTAGAGATTGCTTGCACCAATACGTTTGCCGAGATTTTTAGCTTTGACGAGAGGAGTAAACCCGACAGGAAGATCGGGCTCGAAGCCCTTCGGCAGCGGAAGGAGGCTGGCGTAGCGCCAGATGTTGGCCGGTCCCTTCGCGATATTCTCACGCGTAAAGACACCGCGAGCCGAGTCCAGATCGTATGCCACCTCGAGCGGAGCCAGGCAGTCGGGGCAGGCCGATAAGGGCTGGTTGCCATAGCGCTTACCGCACTCGTTGCACTTCAGCTCATACGCCGTCGAGGTACAGGAATAGCTCATCGATTCTCTCTCCAGATGGAGGAGGAAACATGACCTATGACGTCTCTCATGGAGAACTACGTATGCGAAATCATACGCAGTCCAGGTGGACTGAAGTTCGCGGGGCGTCTCGGGGTATGCCCCTCGAATCTCATGTTCCCTGTTCCCAGGAGAGAGTTGACACCGGTCGCCTGAAATAATGGTTTCAGGCCGGTTGTCGTGGCGTCGTAGGGCTCGTCCCTCAACCACTCTTCATGAAATTCGCGTCTGGTTGAGGATGTGGTCCTGCCCCAGACTGAATATGTCTGTTGTAACACAGGTTAACGGAAGCTGCAACAGCGCCTGTCGACGTAAAACTCTGCAGAATCAGGCGGGATCGTAGTTCAGATTAGGCCCCAGCCAACGCTCTACCTCAGAAACCGAGATCCCTTTGCGGAGATGGTAATCCTCCACCTGGTCACGATCGATCTTGCCCAGGCTGAAGTAGCGCGACTGCGGGTGGGCAAAGTAGATACCGCTGACACTGGATCCGGGCCACATCGCGAACGACTCCGTAATCTTGATCCCGGTATTCCTCTCCACATCCAGCACCTGCCAGATGGTTCCCTTCTCGGTGTGGTCGGGACAAGCAGGATAACCCGGTGCGGGCCGTATGCCGCGGTAGCGTTCGTGGATCAGTTCCTCAGGCGTCAGGTTCTCTTCGCGTCCGTATCCCCACTCGTCTCGAACCCGCTTGTGCAGGCACTCCGCAAACGCCTCTGCAAGCCGGTCAGCGATGGCCTCAGCCATGATGGCGTTGTAGTCGTCATTGTCGGCACGGAAGCGCTCACACAGCTCTTTCAGGCCGATGCCAGTGGTCACCGCGAAGGCACCGATCGAATCAGCCAGGCCCGTCTCTTTGGGCGCGATAAAGTCGGCAAGCGAACGGCAGGGCTCACTTCCTTCACGATTTACCTGCTGGCGGAGGAAGTGGAAACGCGTAAGCTCCTTTGCGCGAGCGTCGTCTGCATAAAGGGCAACATCATCGCCAACAGCATTCGCCGGGAAAAACCCGTACACTCCTCGCGCCCGAATCAAGTTGCCTTCAACGATGCGGTCAAGAAGCGCATTGCCTTCTTTGAAGAGTTGCTGCGCCTGTGTGCCGTACTCTTCGTGCTCGAAGATGCGCGGATAGATTCCCTTGAGACCCCAGGCGTGGAAGAACGGCGACCAGTCGATGAACTCGCGCAGCGTGGCCAGAGGAAAGTTGTCGAGCACGCGGACGCCGGTGAACTCGGGTACGGCGATATCCTCTGTGCGCCACTCGATTGGCGTCCGGCGTCGACGCGCCTCTTCGAGCGAAACTGCGGTCAATCTGGGCGCGGCGTGAGAGCGCCGCACGCTCTCGTACTCAGCCTGATGCTGCGCGATGAAGGCGTCTCTGCTCTCGTCACTCAGTAGCGATGTTGAGACAGGCACGGCGCGGCTGGCGTCAAGCACATGGACGACCGGAGCACTGTAGTGCGGTGCAATCTTAATGGCAGTATGGGCGCGGCTGGTTGTCGCTCCGCCAATCAGTAGAGGCAGGTTAAAACCCTGTCGCTGCATCTCGCGGGCGACGTGGATCATTTCATCCAGCGACGGGGTAATCAGACCGCTTAGGCCAATGATGTCAGCCTTTACCTCTTTTGCGCGCTCCAAGATGCGCTCGGCAGGGACCATCACGCCAAGATCGATGACCTCGTAGTTATTGCAGGCCAGCACAACGCCGACAATATTCTTTCCGATGTCGTGAACATCGCCTTTGACGGTGGCCAGCACGATCTTGCCCTGGGTCCTGACCTCCTGGCCGGCGGCAGCTAAAGCTGCCTTCTCTTCCTCCATGAACGGGGTCAGGTAGGCCACTGCCTTCTTCATCACGCGGGCTGACTTGACCACCTGCGGCAGAAACATCTTGCCCGCACCGAAGAGATCGCCGACGACGCCCATGCCGTCCATCAGGGGGCCCTCAATCACCAGCAGCGGACGACCGAGCTTGAGGCGCGCCTCTTCCGTATCCGCCTCAATGTACGTGTCGATTCCCTTTACCAGAGCATGCGATAGACGCTCCTCAACAGTGCCGCTGCGCCACGCTTCCTCTTTCTTCTCGGAGGCCGTGGAGTCCGCGCCTGCAGCCTTCAACGCCTCGCCGTAATCGACCAGTCGCTCGGTGGCATCCGGACGCCGATTGAGGAGTACATCCTCGACAAGCTGCTTCAGCTCCGGCTCAATCTCCTCATAGATTTCGAGCTGGCCGGCGTTGACGATCCCCATATCGAGGCCTGCTGCGATGGCGTGATATAGAAACGCTGAGTGCATCGCTTCGCGCACCTTGTTGTTGCCGCGGAAGCTGAACGAGATGTTCGAAATGCCACCCGAAACCTTGGCGTGGGGGAGGTTCTGCTTGATCCAGCGTGTAGCGTTGATGAAGTCGAGTGCGTAG
>DASTSJ010000135.1:0-2223 GCA_035760765.1 Edaphobacter sp.
TCCGTATGGGGTGGGAGGCGACAGGGTTGATCGAGAACGACGGCGTGACAACCGGCGTCATCGCCCGCACTCCGGAAGGCGTCGTCGAGATTCCAGCTACCCTGACCGTGGGCTGTGATGGGCGGCACGCCACCTCACGGCAGGCCGCGCATCTTCCACTGGTCGAGCACGGTGTTCCCATCGATGTTTTGTGGCTACGTCTTCCGCGCCTCGATAGTGATCCGGAGAACGGTTTGGGCTACGTCAACTATGGTCGCTTTATGGTCCTGATCAACCGGATCGATTATTTCCAGGTCGCATACCTTATCGCGAAAGACAGCTTCCCGCAGCTGCAGCAGGACGGGCTCCTAGCGTTCCGGGAAAGTATGGCCCGGGTCGTTCCCTTCCTCGCAGATCGGGTCCACGAGATCGATTCCTGGGACAAGGTCAAGCTCCTTACCGTCCAGGTCAATCGCCTGACACAGTGGTCGTCACCCGGTGTGCTCTGCATCGGCGATGCCGCACATGCGATGTCTCCGGTTGGAGGTATCGGGATTAACATAGCTCTTCAAGACGCCGTCGCTGCGGCAAACATCTTGGCGGAGTCTCTATCTTCTGATTCCCTCACTCTTCACCATCTGAAGTGGGTTCAGCAGTATCGCGAGCAGGCCGTTCGGCGTACGCAGTCGATGCAGGTCTTCGCACATCGCATCCTGAATCGCGCTCTACACAACCCCGGCCAGGTGCACGCACCCTTCCTGCTGCGCTTCATCAGCCATGTTCCAGGCTTCCGCTACCTGGTCGGCCGGATGATCGGAATAGGCCTCCAGCCCGAACACATCCGGAAGCCCAACAGGCCTTTGAAGTAACCGGCCGTCCAGCCTTCGCTCGGCGCTTACTCGAAGCCCCTGTTCCAGGACAAGATCACCTTCGTCTCGCGCTCCCATCCCAGAACACTCACACTTCCAGTTCCAAGCGCAAACAGACTTCCCTCCGTTGCCGCTAACCCTAGCCACCTCGCTGCCAGAATGCGAAGGATATGAGCGTGCGCAAAGAGCGCTACCTTTCCGCCGTCAGGTGATGCTGAAAGAGAGCGCGAGATCACATGGTCTGCCCTCGTCCCAACTTGTTCCGCGGTCTCACCCTCCACAATTTGGTTCTTCCAGACGCTCCAACCCGGGATCTGAGCACGGATCTCCGACGTGGTCTTACCCTCGTACACACCGTAATCCCACTCCTTCAGATTCTCGTCGACAACCGCCTGGCTGCCAAAACCCGCGATCTTGCAGGTCTCCTGCGCCCTCTGCATGGGACTCACGAAGACCGCCTTGAAGGCCATTCCCTTCAGGTAGTCACGCAACTCTTCGGCTCTCTTCCTGCCGTGGTCTGTCAGCGCAATGTCCGTCCGGCTGGTGTGCTGCCCGCTCAGGCTCCATTCGGTCTCACCGTGCCGAATCAGCCATAACTGCGTTCCTTCACTCATTCCGCAACCTCCGTGCCACTTCAACTATCTTATGTGGTGATGGATTTTCAGCTCAGCACCACCTATAAGCCGCAGGGCGATCAGCCGCGGGCGATCAGCGAACTTGTATCCGGAGCAGCCGCAGGGGAGAAGGACCAGGTCCTGCTCGGCGTCACCGGATCGGGCAAGACCTTCACCATGGCGAAGGTCATCTCCGAGTTGAACCGGCCTGCGCTCATCCTGGCCCATAACAAGACGCTGGCCGCCCAGCTCTACCACGAGTTCAAGCAGTTCTTCCCCAACAACGCCGTCGAGTACTTCGTCTCGTACTACGACTACTACCAGCCCGAGGCCTACATTCCCTCCGGCGACCTGTACATCGAGAAGGAAGCCACCATCAACGAAGAGCTGGACAAGCTCCGACTCTCGGCCACCCGCTCCCTCTTCGAACGAAGAGACGCCATTATCGTCTCCTCCGTCTCCTGCATCTATGGCCTGGGTTCTCCCGAGGCCTACTATGGCATGCTGCTCATGCTGGAGAAGGGGCAGAAGGTCCGGCGCGAAGACATCACCAAGCGGCTCGTTGAGATCCTCTACGAGCGCAACGACGTCGACTTTCGCAGAGGCACCTTTCGCGTCCGCGGAGACGTCATCGAGGTCTATCCGACCTACGATGAGAACGCGTATCGCATCGAACTCTTTGGTGACGAGATCGACTCCCTCTCGCAGATCGATCCCCTCTTCGGCTCGGTCAAACAAAAATATGCTCGCCTGCCGATCTA
>DASTSJ010000136.1:0-4108 GCA_035760765.1 Edaphobacter sp.
CTTGAAGATGGAGCCAGAGGAGAAGCCTGCCCGCATCAACCGCCCCATAACGCGAGCCGCCTGCTTTTTAGCATCTTCGCCCTCGGGCCGCTTCATCCGTTTGCGCGCGATGTACTCGCGGGCCAGCGCGAGCTCGTCGACATCGTCATAGGCTGTTGCAAGGGTGGAGGCGATGAGGTCTTTGTGAATGCCCTTCTGGACAAGGTCCTGCTGGACGCGCCTTCGACCGAACTTCTCGTTTTCCTTGCGGAGCCGCGTGTAGTCGGCTGCGAAGCGCGTATCGCTCAGGTAGTTCAGCTCCTTCAGGCGAGCGACGACGCGATCCATCGCACGCTCGCCAGCTTCGCCTTCTTCTGCGCGCGTGCGCATTAGGCGCTTCAGGTCGCGAACGGTACGCATCTTGCGCGCCAGTGCGCCCACTGCGTACTCAAAAAGCGCTGGCTCAGTAAGCGGCTCGCGCTTCTTCTTAGGCCGGGCGAACGCCATCACTGCATCGCCCCCGAGTAGGTGTTGGAGTGCGTCCAGCGATCGCACCATTCGCCCACCTCTTCGTACCAGCGCTGCGAGTTCTGCGGCTTCAGGACCCAATGCCCTTCGTCGGGAAAGTAGAGCATCCGCGAGGGGACGTGCATACGCTGGAGCGCGGTGAAGAGTTGGAAGCCTTCGCTGACGTCGAGCCGGTAGTCCTTCTGGCCGTGGATGATGAGCGTCGGGGTCTTGGCGTTCTGGATCGAGAGCATGGGCGACCACTTGCGGAAGGGGTCTTCGGCGATCGGCTTGCCCACATACCGCCACGGTTGGCCGGGCTCTTTGTCGCCGGGCGCGCGGAACTCCCACTCGTTGAACCACAGCTCTTCGGTCGTGCCGTAGGCGCTCTGCGGGTTGTACATGCCGTCGTGCGTGACGATGCAGGCGAAGCGATCCGTGTGGGTCAGGATCCAGTTGGCCATGTAGCCGCCGTAGCTTCCGCCGAGAGCGCACTCGCGCGTCTTGTCGACGAAGCTGTAGTGCTGCTCCACGTAGTCCAGCCCCTTCATCAGATCGACGTACGGCTTGCCGCCCCAGTCACCGTTGACGCCGTCGATGAACGCCTGTCCATAACCGGTGGAGCCGCGGGGGTTCACCATCACGACGACGTATCCGCTGGCCGCCATCAGCTCGGGGTTCCAGCGATAGCTCCACGCATCGCCCCATGCTCCCTGCGGTCCGCCGTGGATCAGGAACTTGACCGGGTACTTCTTCGTCGCGTCGAAGCCTGGAGGGCGCAAAAGGAAGCCCTGCACGGTCGTGTTTCCAGCGCCGGGGAACATAAAGCTCTCCATCCTGGGAAGCTCAAGCTGCCGGAGCACAGCGTCATTCATGTGGGTGAGTCGAACTACCGGTGCTCCACCGCGCCCTTGCGCATTCAGCGGAATGGCCGAGATCGCTACCGGACTGCGCACCGTCATCAAAGAGGTGATGATTGTGCGGCCATCAGGAGCTATCTGCAGATCGCTGTACTCGGCCTTGTTGGCGATCGCCGTCGCCTCAGGAAGATCGACGCCGACCGAGAGCACGTTGGCTTCACCCATCTCTTCGGTCACGAAGTAAATGGTCTTCGAATCCGGAGCCCAGCGGAACTCCTCCACCCAGCCGTCGAGCGTGGGCAGCAGCTCTCGGATGGGTCCCTTCTCCCCTCTTGCTGATTGCTCCGCAACTGAAGCGCCCGCAGCAGCAGCGGTCTTTCCATACTGCCGGTCGAAGGCCATCAGGCGGAAGCGATCGCTCTCATATCCCGCACGCGCCTGCGAGCGAAACGCAAGCCAGCGACCATCCGGTGAATAGGCCGGAGCATCGTCACTGCCGGGCGAAGTAGAGATTTTGACCTGGCGCTCCCCCTCTCCATCCAGCCGCAGCGTGAACACATCGTTGTTGGTGCTCGCCGCAGGCGCAGCGTCGAGATTGGTAACGAAGGCAATCTCGTGCGAATCAGGAGCCCACGCGTACCCGATGGGCCCTCCCAGCGAAAACACCGGCGCCTCGGCGTCGCCGATCCAGCGACGCGGAGTCAGATCGCGGACATCGTTGCCATCGGTGGCGCTGACGACAAGAACATGACTGCGCTTCGGACCTATGTAGGAGTTCCAGTGCCGGTAGAGCAGATGATCGAAGACCATCGCCTTGACCTGGCTCTTCTCCTCGGCCTCGTCTCTGCGGCGATTGCAGCTCTCCTCGTCGCGCCAGATCTCTTCATCGCTGCAGCCGGGATAGACCCTCGATACGAACAGGAGGCGCTGCGAGTCGGGCGACCAGACCGGACCGTCCGCCTCGGTGCTAAGGTGCGTCAGCTGCTTCGGTGGCCCGAGCTTGCCTTCCTGTTCGTCCCAGTCGGCGATATAGATCTGCGAGGACTTGCCCCCATCCATCGAAACGAAGGCAACACGCTTTCCGTCCGGCGAGAATCTTCCTTCGCTCTCCCCCTCGGTCCAGAAGGTGACCTGATGTTCGCCCCCTCCGCCGATGGGGACCACCCACAGGTGGGTGACTTTGGTATTCGCGCTCAGGTCGACGTCCGTGGCCGAAAACAGAACCCACTTGCCCGAGGGCGAGATCTGCGGATCACTGAGTCGCTTGAGGCGTTGCAGATCGGCAAAGGTCATCGGACGCCGGCCCTCGGTTTGCTTAGGCGCGTCTGCGTAAATCGTGGCCTCGGGCTCGCTCTGCTGGCCTGACGAAGCGGTTTTCGATACCGCCGAAGTGGTCTGGGCTCCGGCGACAGCCCCGCCCATGATGAACCCGCCCAGTACCCACGCCAGCCTGATCCCCATGCCCGGCCCTCCGGGGCCAGTCTACATTGATGACCTTGGTCGACTCTCGCGCTGGAGGCAAGCAGGTGCGGCTCAACGCAGAACACGGGCGTATAGACCATCTGCAGACACGGGCTGGAGCTAACGCTCCTGCGCTACCGATCAGCCGCGCCGGCCTATATGGTCCTTAGCTCCTCGCGTTTTCCGACAGGAGTGCTCATTTCCATTCTGAGAGAATCCCCCTGAAGGTATCGCTCCGAATTGAGATCACTCACCCATGACAAGGGATACAGCGTGAGCGGAAGCTCTTCCAGGGCGTAACCGAGCCGTGCCGCCAAGGCCTCAAGACCTATGACTGCCTCCTCCGCCAGCCGGTGTGGCACCTCGAGAATATTGTCCGCACAGACCAGCAGGGCCGCGATCTTCCGGTCGCCTGCCCTGATGGGAACAAGCACTGCCATGCCACCGGGCTGATCCCTGGATTTCAGGCGCATGACGCCGCTGTACAGGCCCAGCCGCAGTTGCGCTACATCGTCCCAGTACTCGATTGCGTCAGTCGGCGGCTGATCGTCCTCAAGCAAAGTCTCGAGAGACTCTATGGTGTCAGGGTCCATACCCTCGTGGGCTGCAATACAAAGGCGGCCGCCTGGTGTGTACATCAGCATGGCGACTCGACTAAACGAACTCCTGGCCGCGATCACCGAGCAGACCCTGCGGGGTAGACTCTTCAGGTCCCCGTGCGAGCTGACTCGAAGGTCCAGGCGCGCATACGCCTCCAGTTCTTCCCGACCGCGACGTTCACGCTCTGTCTGAATGCGTTGTGCCCGAAGCCTGCACCAGACCACACCCAGGGCCGCCGACGAGGAAACGCAAAGCGTTGCATACACCGGATATGCCCCTATCTCCCGTAATACTGTCAGCATCAACCAAACCTCCACCCGCCGCGTCTATCCTTATAAGGGAGCGGTCGGGCTGTTCAGGATTCAGGCCCGTTCTCTTCCATGGAGCACTTCGTTCGATGAAATTTGCCTCAGCGCTCTCCGCCAGCATTTTCGCAGCGTGCCTTCTTCCGCTATCGGCAAATTTGCCGAGTTTTTTCAACGTTGTCCCAAATTGGCACAGCACCGTCTATGCCGCGGCTGACGACGGGTTCGGACCGCTTGATGCCTCTCCGCCTAGCGGCATCACCGTCGACGAGATCGTTAAGCGCATCGGCCAGCGGGAGAGTGAGTTCAACCGCGCACGAGAGAACTACATCTTTCGCCAGTCGGTGAAGATCCAGACCATCTCCGACGACACTGGAAAACCAGACGGGGAGTACT
>DASTSJ010000137.1:0-9573 GCA_035760765.1 Edaphobacter sp.
ACGGACGTCCAGACCGCGGTCGACCAGGTCACGGCAACGCTTACACGTCAGCACCATCTCAAGCCCAGCGACGTGCCCGACTTTGCGGTTCGCAATCTCAGCCAGATCGCCACAGCAGCCGAAGGAAGCAGTCGCATCATGGCGCTGCTGCTCGCCACGGTAGCATCCATCTCTCTGCTTGTCGGCGGAATCGGAATCATGAATATCCTGCTCGTCTCGGTCACGGAGCGAACCCGCGAGATTGGCTTGCGCATGGCCATCGGAGCAAGGCGGCGGCAGGTCCTGATGCAGTTTCTGATCGAGGCGATCTTTCTTAGCGGAATCGGAGGCATTGCCGGAATTGGCGGAGGGATCCTCACGACGAAGCTAATCTCCGCCATCGGCAAATGGCCGACCGACATTGTGCCTTCCGCGATTGCAGGAGGCTTTCTGTTTTCGGCGGCGGTAGGAATCTTCTTCGGATACTATCCCGCCAGAAAGGCTGCCCGGCTCGATCCGATTGAAGCGCTCCGCTACGAGTAGCGATATTGCGACAAATGACAAAGCCAGCCGAGAAAGGCTGGCTTTGTCATTGAACGTATTGGAGCACCGAATGGGATTTGAACCCATGAATACTGGTTTTGCAGACCAGCGCGTTAGCCACTTCGCCATCGGTGCTCAACACTCCGCGTCGCTGATGCTGGCAGCAGAGTGTAATTCCCTCCAGCTTACCTTACTTCGGCTGAGCTGCGGTACGAAGATACGGCTTCACGGTCTTGTATCCGGGGAAGAGCTTATCGGCTTCTTCGTTGGAGACCGCGCCGGTGATGATGATGTCGTCGCCCTGCTTCCAGTTCGCGGGTGTAGCAACCTTGTGCTTGCTTGAGAGCTGGATTGCGTCGAGCACGCGAATGATTTCGTCGAAGTTGCGCCCGGTGGTCATCGGATAGGCCAGCAGCAGCTTGATGCGCTTGTCGGGGCCGATTACGAAAACCGTGCGAACGGGAGCGTTGTCAGCGGGCGTACGTCCTTCGCAGCTGTCGCCTGCATCGGCTGCCAGCATGTCATACAGCTTTGCAACTTTCAGTTCAGGGTCGCCGATGATCGGAAAATTTACGTCGGCGCCACTTACATCCTTGATGTCCTGCGCCCACTTGCTATGGTTGTCGACGGGGTCAACGCTGAGGCCGATCACCTTGGCGCCCCGAGCCGCAAACTGCTTTTCAAGCGAGGCCACTGCACCCAGCTCTGTCGTGCAGACAGGGGTAAAGTCCTTCGGGTGCGAGAAGAGGACTGCCCAGTTATCGCCGATCCACTCGTGGAAGTGAATGGTCCCTTGCGTCGTTTCCGCGGTAAAGTCCGGAGCAATATCGTTAATACGCAATGACATGTTCGTTCTGGCTTTCCGGGGCTTCTATTGCCCCAAGTTCAATTGGCTGCTGGTTGGGCCGATGACCGAGAAAAACCCACCCGGCACTTCGGCATGGGTGGGTTTCTGTGCTACTCGAAGACGTCTACTCCGATTCGCTCATACGCACACCCTCGCTGGACAACAGCAACAGCACATCAGGGTCGTGTTTCGCATCATCGTCATGGATCGTCAGATATATTTCGTACCGCAGCTAGTATCACTAGCATCAAGCTGTTTGACTTGAATTGCGGTCTATCCAAACCATAGTCCCGGGAGTATCTCATGTCAACTCTGCCGCCCTCACTCAGTGCCCATATGGCGTTCGAATACGCACTTGTCGATGTGTTCGCAGAACGTCCTCTCGAAGGCAACCAGCTGGCCATCTTCACCGACGCTCGCGGCTTGACGGTCCCTGAGATGCAGGCCATCGCCCGCGAGACCAACCTCTCGGAGACCACCTTCATCTTCCCGCGCGAGCAAGAGATCGAAAGGCAACGCGGTGTCCGCGTACGCATCTTCACCACAGCCGAAGAGCTCCCCTTTGCCGGACACCCCACGCTCGGTACAGCCAGTTGGCTCTACTGGAATCATCCTCACCTGCAAGGCGCAGAGACTATCTCGCTCGATCTCCAGGTCGGCACCATTCCCGTTCGCTTCTCTTCCGCCGATGATGCGAAACCCGGAGTCTTCGGAACAATGCGCCAGAACGATCCTGTCTTCGGTCCTGCGCAAAACGCAGACGAGATCGCAGAGATCCTCGGCATGCCCCTCGCCGACATCGATACGTCCTCGCCAGTCCAGACTGTCACGACGGGCAATCCGTTCTGCATCGTACCTCTCCGCTCGCTCGATGCCGCGCAGAGACTCTCCGTTCCGCAGACCGAATCCGTGCAGAAGTATCTGCAGAAACACCAGGCGAAGTTCTTCTACTTCCTGACACCAGCCGCAAGCAACAGCGGAGCAGACTGGCACGCACGCATGAAGTTCTACAACGGTGAAGATCCTGCGACAGGCTCAGCTGCTGGCCCTGCAATTGCATGGCTGGTGAAGCATGGTCTGGCACAAAGTGGAGAGGCCGTTGTCATCGAACAAGGGGTCGAGATGCTTCGTCCGAGCCGCCTTCATGTCTCCGCAAAACTCATCGGCGAAAACATCACCGAAGTCGACGTAGGAGGACGCACCATTCCTGTTGCAATGGGACGCCTTTTCCTGCCGTGATGCACTTGATTTCAACAGGCATGCATTGTGAATCTCCAATAAATTCGCGGCCTTTTCACTCTGCGGTGGATGTGCAAGTTCTAATCGTCCCTCTTTTCGCTCTAACTTCGCCGTTGCGTTCGCGCTCATCTCTTCATACTCTTGGCAAGCGTTAACGATTGTTCGCGCACGCAATGTGCGGAACATCGCTGATGAGTCTTTCGCCTGTATTACTGAAAACCTGAGTTGAGAGGCGCTCGGCTGCTACGGCAGTCGCGGGTCTTCGAACCAAGGCATCGCAGCCTGCAACCAGCCGCGTGCAATCCGTCTTCACGGCTCTTGCACGCAGGCCAACCGGCAGATCGATCCACCTGGTTCGGACGACACCTCGCGAGGCAACCTGCGTCGCACGAGCTTCTCTCGCACCCTGCGGTCCGGCCGTTCATCGTTCGGAGTCGCCACTGTTCCCTCCAGGAGCAGAGAGGAGAGCCTTGTCTCTTCTCTCTGCTTCCTCCCGGGAGCGGACAGGAGCTGTGCGCCCAAAATGCGTCCGGCCGAACCTGCAGGGGCTGCCTGAACCACGCCAGGCATGCGGATCGTAAACCCGACGATCTGCACGCGCCTGGCCTACCCGCCGGCACTGCCGCTACGGCTGCCACCGGCAGAAGCGAGATAGAAATTGCGGCCTAAGAAGACGATCCTCTGCGTAGACGACAACGAACAAGCTCTCTCCGTTCGCACCTTTCTTCTTGAGACACGCGGCTACCGTGTGATAGCTGCCCTCTCACCCCAGCAGGCCCTGGAGGTCGTTCAGCAGTCTGTTCCCGGATCACTCGACCTTCTGCTCAGCGACCTGAACATGCCGCAGATGGATGGCAACGAACTGGTCCGTCGCGCCAAGCAGTTGCAGCCCTCACTGCCAGCGATGATCGTGTCCAACACTGCAGGCACATCCGATCGCGCATGCTGCGCCGATGTATTCCTTCCCAAAGGCGCAAGCTCTCCGGCGGAGATGATCGAGCGCATCCGCGTCCTTGTCGCACGCAAGCGTGGCCCCAAGCGCTCGCACTTCGCGCCTCACGTCTCACTCGATCCAGCGATGGCGTCCTAAGCGAGCGAAGCACACACAGGGGAGCAAAACTCTACGCTCCCCGCAACAACCTTCTCCCGGCTCTCGTCTGCCACTGCGAATACCAGCGCAATCGTGCAGACGGGGCCACCTGCAGAGCCTACTTACGGAGCCAGCAGAATTCTCAGATCGCGAAGATTATTTCCTGTCGGGCCGGTCGTAATCGCGTCGCCCAGCTTTTGCAGCAGAGGATAGCTGTTGAACGATCGTAGTGCATCGTCAACAGCGCTTCCTAAGTGCTTCGCGCGCTCGACGGTCGTCCCGTCCACCACCCCGCCCGCAGCGGGGCTGTTTCCATCCACACCATCGCTGCCTGCGCTTAGAACGACGATCTCTTCCCCGGCGATGCGGCGCGCGGCTTCCAACAAAAAGTGCTGGTTGCGCCCACCGTTTCCCGCGACTCCCTGTGGGATCGTGACCGTCACCTCGCCGGCTGAAAGCAGGCACACACGCCTGCTCAACCTGCGCAGTTCTCGCAGGCGATTGACCAGATACGCTGCAGCTTCTTCTGCAGGCCAGTCGTCACAGGTGTCATCGACGACCACTTGCCATCCAAGCTCCGCTGCACGCTTGCCCGAAGTCGTCTCGAGCGATGTGCTGTCCAACAACACAACCCATCGCGATCGCGCAAAGATGGCATCGCCGCGTTTCGGCGTCTCCTTCAGCGAGTTCGAGGAGACCTGCGCTTCAACCGGTGCAGGCAGGCGCTCCAGCAGACCATACTGCTCCACCGCAGCATAGACATCCTTCAGAGTGCTGTTATCCGGAGTCGTCGGCCCGGAAGCCAACGCATCCAGCTTCCCCGACGGAACATCCGACACCGCTATCGTCAGTTGCTCCGCAGGAGCCGCCGCTGCCGCCAGACGTCCCCCCTTCACTGCAGAGAGATGTTTGCGAACCGTATTGATGGCCGTGATCGGAGCCGCGCTCTCGACGAGCGCCTTATGTGTCGCCGCAATCAGCTCCAGTGGAGTATCAGGATCCAGGAACTGCTCGACCATGGAGGATCCACCGCCGCTCACAAGAAAGACCACGAAGTCGCGATCCGAAAGCGAGGACAGCATCTGCAGGATCGTCTCCGCAGCCTCCAGTGATGCTGCATTGGGACTGGGGTGTCCTGCCTGCAAGACGATGAACTTCTCCGAAGGAGGCTCGACAGGATCAGGAGCCACGATAACGCCCTCAAAGCGCTTCGCAGCAGCTCCACTGGCAGCCAGAAAGGAAGAGACCATCGGCTCCGCGGCCTTGCCCATCGAGATCACCACGCAGCGGTCAAATCTCGCCAGATCGTAGCGGTGGCTATCGATCTCCATCACCTCATCCAGGAAGTGAAGACGCTCCTGCATCACTCGTTCCACACGAGCGGTCCGGAACGCATATTGAAAGATGTCGAGGATCTCCTCGCGCGCGGTCGGCATTCGTCAGTTCACAGTCATCGTTGAAATGTGGTCGGCAAGAGTCAGTTTCGCTTCCGTCCTGGCCTGCACCTCTTCAGGGATGATACCCTCAGCGATCTCGGTAAGCAGCAGACCTGTCGGTGTCACCTTGATCCACGCCAGCTCCGTGACAATGTCATGCACGACATGCATACCGGTCAGCGGAAGCGTGCAGCGTCGCAGAATCCTTGGCTCGCCCTCTTTCGTCTGATGCTCCATCGCTACAATCACACGGCGCGCTCCGGCGACCAGGTCCATCGCTCCTCCCATTCCCTTCACCATCTTCCCAGGAATGGTCCAGTTCGCCAGGTTGCCGTCTTCATCCACCTGCATCGCGCCCAGCACGCTCATATCCATGTGGCCGCCCCGGATCATCGCAAACGACTCATCGCTGCCGAAGTAGCAGCACCCGGGAAGCTCGGTAACCGGCTGCTTGCCTGCATTGATCAGGTCCGGATCAGCCCTCTCTTCGCTCGGCGGAGGCCCCACGCCTAGCATGCCATTCTCCGATTGAAAGACCACATCGATTCCCGCAGGAAGATAGGACGCAATCATCGTCGGCAGGCCGATCCCCAGGTTCACATAGAAGCCATCCTGAACCTCCCGTGCAATCCGCCGCGCGATTCTCTCCTTCCCGCTCACGCTCCGCCTCCAGCCGTCGCATGCTCCTTGATAAAGCGCGATTCGATCGGCTTCAAATAGGAGTTACCCACCACAACCCGCTTCACATAGATCCCCGGAGTTACGATGTGGTCCGGATCAAGCTCTCCCGGCTCGACCAGCTCCTCTACCTCGGCAATCGTCATCTTCGCAGCCGTCGCCATCACCGGGTTGAAGTTGCGCGCCGTCTTTCGATAAACCAGATTGCCCAGCCTGTCGCCCTTCCACGCCTTGATCAGGGCAACGTCCGCGTGCAGCGCCGTCTCCAGCACATACCTGCGGCCCGCGATCTCGCGCGTCTCCTTGCCCTCGGCAACCACGGTTCCCAGTCCTGTCGGAACATAAAAGGCCGGGATCCCTGCTCCCGCCGCCCGAATCCGCTCTGCCAGCGTCCCCTGAGGCGCCAGAGTAAGGTCGAGCTCGCCCTTCAGGACCAGCTGCTCCAGACGTCGATTCTCTCCCACATAGCTGCCGATATGCGACGCAATCATCCCGGCCTCGAGCATCAACCCCATTCCGAAGCCATCGACGCCCATATTGTTGCTGATCGTATGGAGCCCCCCGATACGCCGCCTCACCAGAGCGGCGATCAGGTTCTCCGGAATCCCGCACAGCCCAAAGCCGCCCAGCATGATCGTTGACCCGGCCGCGATGTCCTCGACCGCCACATCCGCTGAGTCAACGACCTTGTTCATGCCAGCAACTCCGCAGCTACTTCTGCGTCGTAAAGGTGAAGGTTGTCGTGCTGTGGCGGTTCTGCCCGGGCTTCAATTCTGTTGAAGGAAACGACGGGTGATTGGGCGAATCCGGAAAGTGCTGCGTCTCGAGACACAGTGCCGTGTTCTTCGCATACGGCCATCCGCTCGGGCTCTTGAAGGTTCCATCCAGAAAGTTGCCGGTGTAGAACTGCACGCCCGGCTCCGTCGTCTGTACCGTCATCACACGGCCCGACTTCAGATCGTGCACCTTCGCCGCCAGCTTCAACTGGCCCTCCGCCCCGTTCAGCACCCAGTTATGGTCGTAGCCTCCAGCCAGCTTCAGCGGCTCATAGTCGTCGTGGATCCGCTTGCCAATCACCGTCGCGTGGCGGAAGTCCATCGGGGTCCCAGCCACCGGGGCAAGCTCGCCCGTCGGAATCAGACCCTTGTCCGTCGGCGTAAAGCGGTCGGCGTTGATCATGATCTCTTCGTCCAGAATCGTACCGCTGCCCACCCCGCCCAGGTTGAAGTACGTGTGGTTCGTCAGGTTCACCACCGTGTCCTTGTCGGTCGACTCGCTGTAGTCGATACGCAGTGTGCTGCCGTGCACGGTATACCTCACATGCGCGGTCAGCGTGCCCGGATAGCCCTGGTCGCCATCCTTCGACACCAGCGTCATCTCCACGCCACCCTGCACCTCCTTGCCCGTCCACACATGCTGGTCGAAGCCCACCGTCCCGCCATGCAGGGAGTTGATGCCGTTATCATTCTTCGGCACGTCGTAGGTCTTGCCATCCAGCTTGAACTGCCCATGGGCGATGCGGTTGCCATACCGTCCTACAATGGCGCCGAAGTAGGTCTTCTTATCCGCCAGGTAGTCCGAAAACTTGTCATATCCCAGCACAACGTCGCCGACCTTGCCGTTCTTGTCCGCCGTATTGATCGCGACGATGCGAGCGCCATAGGTCATCACCTTCACCTCCAGCGCATCGCTCTTCAACGTGTAGAGATCCACCGCGGTTCCATCCGGCATCTTCCCGAACGCCGCCTTCGTCACTGCTGCCCCTGCATCTGCCGCCATAGCCATGCTAAGCAGCATAACCGCTAACCCACGTATCGTCACGCTCAGCTCCCTGTACTTCGCTGCACGCAGCGGCGAAGACCGTTTCTGCAACCCTGCCACTATAACGTAGGCCGCACAAAGCGTGTCATCCCGACCATGCATTATGGTTGCGGGTGCAGAGGGAAGTACTGAGAGTCCTTGGAAGGCTTTTTGCAATGAAGAGCGGGACGGGTAAATGCAAGCGTTCACCCGTACCTATCCCCGCCTCGCTCAAGGCTCTGTCAACGACAGAGAGTTGGTCTGTGAACAACAACTATCTGTTCGGAAGGCCATCAGCGTTGGACAGCTCCTCGACAAGGGATGCGAGAAACTGTTGCAGATCGGATGATCGAGCTAAGTTCGCACTCTGACCGGCCCATAAGGCCAGAAGATCCGCTCGACCCGCTCTTTGTGCGGGTAGGGCCAGATCTCTCATCAACGTGCGTTGGAGGGGATAAGGAAGAAACGCAGGCCCGGGCTTTTGTAAGTCCGTAAGCAGCCGATTCTTGATCCCGCGTGCGAGCCTTCCGGTAAATCCCCGAGTGAGCGCAGTATGACGCGCCTCGCCGGAGAGGATTGCCTGCCTATGGAGAGGATGTGCTCCCGATTCCTCTGCCGCCAGGAAGACCGTTCCCATCTGAACCCCTTCAGCACCCAAGGCCAAGGCAGCCTTGATGCCACGAGCATCCGCAATGCCTCCCGCGGCTACGACGGGAATTCGTACAGCATCGACGGTTTGAGGGACGAGAGAGATTGTGCCCGTCAACGAGTCTTCTGAACTCTTAAGAAAAGAACCTCGGTGCCCTCCGGCCTCAAAGCCCGACGCGACAACGATGTCAACGCCGGCATCTTCAAGCGTCCTCGCCTCATCGACAGTGGTGGCTGTACCAACGGTGACGATACCCTGTCGCTTTGCTTCAACGAGGATCTCTGCCGGTGGTATGCCGTAGAGGAACGAGAATACCGGCACCTTTGCATCCAACAGAATGCGAGCCTGATCTTCAAACCGCAATGGCCTGTATGGTGAAAAGATCGGCGGTGTGCCTCCGACTTCCGCGATGTAAGGAGCTATTCGAGACGCTGCCCTCCTGAAGGCAGCTTCGTCCGAGTAGCGGGCTGCTTCATCTTCCATCGAGACCCACAGGTTCACCGCGAAGGGCTTGCTCGTCAGAGAGCGAAGCTCGGCAATAACCTCGGCGATGGCAGATGGTTCCAGACCATGAGCACCGAACGATCCGAGACCACCGAAATTGGAGACGCCCGCAGTCAGCTTCTGAGAAGAGAAACCGCCGAGAGGTCCCTGAATGATCGGATACTCAATCCCCAGGACCTCCGAAGCTCGAGTTTGGTTCCATCTCTTTGTCATCACGCGACCTCGCAAATTGACAGACGAGAGCTCCTCGCTTCCTCAGGCGTCCACTTCGAAAAGAATCTCCACCACGACTGGAACGCCTAGTGGAAGACTCGCAACCCCGAGCACCATACGGACCGGCAGCTTGTCTTCTCCAAAGACATCGCGCAACATCTCCGAAGCGCCGTCAGCCACCTTGGCGTGCGCGAGGAAGTCTTCCTGGGTAGCCAAATAGACAGTTAGTTTGACAACCCGGGTGACCTTATCGAGCGAGCCCAGATCTTCCCTCGCAGCAGAGAGCGCATTAAGCGTTGCCGTGCGAGCCGCTGCGCGGCCTTGCTCCACATCAAGCTCTTTGCCGAGCCGGCCTATGAAGAGCGGCTTGCCAGCGACCATTGGAAGTACTCCGCTGAGGTAGAGCAGTTTGCCGGCCTGGAGACTCTCAACATAAGCGCCAAGCGGCGTGGGAACCGGCGGCAGCACTACACCGAGCTCCGCAAGCCGGCGTTCCGCGTTCGCCGGCTGCGGATTCTTCGCGCTCACCATTTACCTGAGTGCGCACCACCGTCCACGTGCAGCACCTCCCCAGTTACATGGCGGGCCTCTGTCA
>DASTSJ010000138.1:0-3726 GCA_035760765.1 Edaphobacter sp.
GAGCCCGAAAACTTCCCCAGTATACAAATTGTATGAATGCAATCTCGGGCTGCCGGAGTGGGGTGCTCTCAAACCGGCATCAAAATCGAGAAGACCGTGCCGCGATGCTTGGGGCTGATAGAGCTGCGAACGCGAATCGACCAACCGTTCTTCGTGGCGAGTTCCTGAATGACCCACAGCCCAAGGCCCGTGCCCGTCTCACCTTTGGTTGTCACAAAAGGCTCAAAGATCGTCGGCAGCAACTTTGGATCGATCCCCGATCCAGTGTCCGCGATGCTGACGTTGAGGCGCTGCTTCGCTGGCAGCTTCAGATTCCGCTGCAGCGAGATCTTCAAACGTAGTTCCCCGCCCATACGCATCGCATCAAGCGAATTTCCGATGAGATTGGCCATGATCTGCCGAATCTCTCCTGGATTGACATAAACGAAGGTGCTCACCGCCTGTACTTTTTTATGCACGCTGATATTTGCCGCCAGCAGCCGCGACTTATACAGCGTCAGGATGGAGTCAAGAACGGCACTGACATCCACCTTTACAGGCTTATGAGGTTCCCGGTAGTAGCGTAGGGTGTGCTTGGTAATCTCCGTTACCCGTGCCAGTTCCTGCTCCGCCTGCTCCAGATACACCCTTCTCTGCTCCGTGCAGGATTCGGAGCGCAGTAGGTAAAGCAGATTTGTCACTGATTCCAGAGGGTTGTTAATTTCGTGCGCTATGCTTGCCGCCAGCCGGCCGGTTACCGCGAGCTTCTCCGAGCGCCGCAGTGCATCCTGAGCTCGCTCCATCTGCCGCATCTGATCTCTCACCTGATACTGCCGCTGCCGGCCACGCAGGGCTGCTTCGAGCGTACTGAGTAATGTATCGGGGCGAAGCGGGCGCTCAAGAGGAAATGCATTTCCTAACGGCAGCCGCAATTGACGGAGCCGTTCGCTCTCTGCAGTAACGCGGCCACCCGCCACCAGAACAATGACGGGAAAGTCAGACCAGGAAGGCTGTTGCTTCAGCACCTGCTCCAGATCCTGGATTGCTCTTCCCTGCAATGCCTCTTCGCTGACAATTGCGGCTCCAGCACCCGCTCGGACGTTATCCCTCAAGTCCGAGATAGAGTTCACCACATGGCAAGGATTGCCATGCCTCCCCAAAAGGTCCGCGACCAACCGCGCGTCGCGACCCGTCGGCGCGAGGATGAGGGTACGCCGTTCCAAAAACTCCGTATCACTCTTGGGAATCAGAACAACCCTCCTAAGTCCTCAAACCAATAAACGTTGGACTTCCCGTCAGAACACCTTCGAACTCTTCGATAGGCTGTCCGACTTTGATCGTACCTTTATCGAAGATCAACTCTCGGATGGTCCGTTCATGGGGACCGCTGCGTTTCTTCACCACAGAGAGTGCCTGCCGTATGGTGCCGCCATTCTCGAAGTAGCGGAAAAGTAGAACGGTGTCGGCAAGGTAGCTCACGTCGATCGGACTCTCCGTCACTCCGATAAAGCCATGCTGAGCCAGAGTGAGCATCGTCGCGATTCCTTGCTGCCCCAGGTAAGCAAGTAGTTCATGCAGTTGCATGGCGAGGAACTGCTCATGCGGCATCGCATTCAGGAACCCGTTCATGCTGTCAATTACGACAAGGCGGAGGTTTTGTTCGTCTACGAGCTTTCTGATGCTCGAGACGAACTCTCCGGGGGAAAGCTCGGCCGGGTCGATCTGCTGGATCTCCAGCATTCCGTTCTCTATAACCTCGGTCGGGTTCATCCCCAGCCCGTGCGCCCGCTCAATCAGGGTGGCGAACGATTCATCGAAGGTGAAGATAATGGCTTTCTCGCCTCGTTGAGCCGCCGAGAAAGCATATCGGAGTGCGATCGTGGATTTTCCGCAACCGGCTGGACCGGTCAGAAGGGTACTTGTTCCCGTATCGATGCCACCGCCGAAGAGATCATCCAGTTCCTTGATGCCGCTCGGCACAGGTTTCCGCTCGAACCCGGGTTTATGCTCAGACGCAATAAGACGGGGATAGATTGCAATGCCGCCTGTTTTGATGATGTAGTCGTGAAATCCCTCACGAAAGTGCGATCCGCGAAGCTTATGGACCTCAAGGCGGCGTCTCTTCACGCCGAAATCGCGCTCCAGACTCTGCATCTTGATCACCCCATGCGCGATACTCTGGAGTTGCAGATCATTGGTGCTGCCCTCGGCGGTCCTGTCGTCCAGCAGAAGCACCGTACAGCAGCGTCCAGCAAAATAGCGCTTCAATGCGAGGATCTGACGCCTGTACCGGAGCGGGTCTCGGGCAATCATGCGGAACTCGGAGAGAGAATCAAACACGACGCGTTGCGGGTCGACTGCTTCAACCTGCTTCAGAATTGCAGTCATCGTGTCAGCCAACTCAACTTCCGATGGATGGAAGACCGTGTACTGAGCATCTACACTCAGATCCTCATCGGGCGGGATCATCTCATAGATTGAGATATTTTCCAGAGACCATCCGTGAGACTCGGCCACCTGCTCCAATTCCTGCTTCGACTCAGAGAGAGTGATATACATCCCTTTCTCGCCGCTCGTCGATCCTTGAAGCAGAAACTGCAATGCGAGTGTGGTCTTTCCTGTGCCTGGGTCGCCCTCTACGAGGTAGAGATGACCGGCAGGAATACCACCATCCAGCACATTATCCAAGCCTTCTACACCGGTATGCAGCCGCGTCTGTCCGGCCGCCCTGGGTCTTACTGGCAATGTATCCATCGGATCAGAAAGAACCGCCTGGTTCCCTCGTTCGTCGTGCCCTGGGAGCCCGTCGCTTATCATTCCTCAGTCCCTCCTGAGGCTTTGATGCCATTTAGATGGCGATGATTGCCAACTCAAGCCCACGACAATAGAGGTAGGCACCCTGCCGCGGCAGACCGACCAGAAAGAAGAGGCTTTCCTTTCAGAGCCTTAGCCCCTCTTACATCCTTACCGCCGCAACAGATCCACCGGCTGATTCACATCCTCGATGCGGAAGTGCTTCGCGAGCGCAGGATGTCGGTCGGCGATAGCCCGGTACATCTCCCAGGCAACCCGCCGATAGCTGAAGTGACCAGCAACGCCGGACCGCAGCTCTGCGATATACAGCGCTTCTGCGAAGTCCATCTTGAACATAGAGCGGCATCGCGTTCCCAGCGGAAGAAGATACTGTGCAGATTGGTCGGCCTCGGCAACGCCGCAGTCGCGCAGACTTCGGTAAGCAGCAAAGGCGCGTTCCATCGCCGTCGTGTACTCCGATTCGATACCCGCCTCGGCCAACGTCGGCTGCCCCGGGCAGACTGGTTCCTCGTAGCCGTGTGCGTCCGTATAGCCCTGCAAGAGCTGCACGCAGCGCCGATGACGATGCATGTCGCGGAAGCCGCCAATGTCCATCAGGATGTCGAACCGGAATCCCTGCCCGGCACTGAAGGCCCGCAGAAGCTCGTCATGACGGCCGCGATGCTTCGTTCCCAGCGCAATCAGCTCATCGCGACGCGTAGCCGGAAGCGCAGCAACGTTCGACCGCAGCTGCCTGTAGGAGTAATGGCAGTTTGGATAAAGAAGCGAGGTTGCAAGCTCTACCTCAAGCGGCTCCGAATCATCCAGCAGATCGACGACAGGAGCAGCTTCTATCACCTGACCTGCCATCAACTCCCGGGCCGCTGCCGCAAGCTCCTTTCGGCTCTCTTTTTGATACGCATTCTCGACTGCGTACTTGACCAGGGTGGGAGC
>DASTSJ010000139.1:0-6663 GCA_035760765.1 Edaphobacter sp.
CGCCGGAGAAGGCGCCTCGAGCCACTTTGAGATCGCTCCTCGCAGGTGCTCGGTAAGTCGGGAAAACCAGGGTAGTTGGCCTCTCGCTCAACACTTCATCACTGCGATCACCCAGGAAAGATCGAGATTCCTTACTCCAGACCCGGCTCAGTACCGCTTAGAGTTGTGCGCCGCAAATCTCCAGTCTCCTCTTCGAGCAACCAACGACGAAGCTGGAGGATATCGTTGGCCCGAACCAGCCCAATCACATTCATCGTCTTCCGGGACTGGACTACCACCACGTTCTCAACATCTTTGAGCATCATGGACCGATGCACCTGATCGACGGATTCTCCGGGATAGGCCAGCACATAGTCCTGACGCGCCAGCTCCTCCATGGTGAAGTGATGATCCGGCGACTCTATGCGCATTAAGTCGTGGGCTTCCACGATCCCCAGCAGGGTCTCGTCGTCATTGACCACTGGCATGAAGCCGATTGCGTTCGGCTTGTACTTTTCGAGGACGGACTGCAACGTTTCATTGCTGTGGACGACATTGAACTCTCTCTTCATCACCTGATCGATGCTGGCCCGCATCAGCACGGGGACGGAATAGTCCTGGCTGATGATGAGACCACGCTTCACCAGCTTGATCGTCATGATGGAATCGCGGCTGCAGAGGCGAACGAAACCGTCGGCAATCATGACGGAGACCACGAGGGGCAGAAGAGAGTTGGGATTGTGACTGAGTTCGAAGAGGAAGACGATGCTGGTGAACGGCGCCCGGGCGATCCCGCCAAAGACAGCAGCCATCGCCACCAGAGAATAAAAAGCAGGGTCACTGACGAGACGCGGAAAGAAGTGCTGACAAGCTACGGCGTAGGCCGCACCCAGCCCTCCACCCACAACGAGCGAGGGAGCAAAGACGCCCCCGGTCGTGCCGGAGCCAAGCGAGATGACGAGCGCCCAGAACTTCGCCACCGCAATGCTGAGAAGCATTCTCACGCTGAGATGATCGTTCAGCATCTCGCGAATCGTGCCGTAACTCGTGCCAAAGACCTGCGGAACGAAATATCCGATCACTCCGAGGATCAGCGCACCGATCGCCGGCGACCAAATTGCCGCATATTTGAACGGAAGTTTGTCGAAGAAGTCTTCGAGCCAATCGAGGGTGCGGATCATGCACAACCCAACTACCCCCATCAGAATTCCCATGGTAGCGAAGAGCAAAAGCTCAGTCATCCCTGTCAGCTTGTATGCCGGTGTAGGAAAGAGGGGAGTCCAGCCCGCAAAGTAGATTCGCACGCCGGTCGCCGCCGCAGAAGCCAAGGCTACCGGAATGAAGGAACGCGCGCGCAGCTCGAACAGTAGCAGTTCGACGGCGACAAGGATGCCGGCCAACGGGGCAGTAAATGTAGCAGCCATGCCAGCAGCAGCACCGCAAGCTAACAACACCCGCCGGTAATAGGGGGTGAGGCCCAGGGCCTGTCCAAGAAGCGAGCCAATGGCGCCTCCGGTCTGAATGATAGGACCTTCCGCACCGAAGGGGCCGCCTGTTCCGATGGCAAAGGCTGTCGCCAAAGGTTTGAGGATGGCGACTCGAAAGCGCATGCGGCTGTGACCAAAGAGCACCGCCTCCATCGCCTCGGGAATACCGTGACCTTTTAGTGTGGGCTCAAGGAAGTAAATGAGGAGGCCAACGACGAGACCACCGGCGGCGGGAATGAGAATGACCCAGAGACCGAGATGGTTCTTCGCGGGATCACTTACATCGAAGGATAGCCGGCCGTAAAAGATCAGGTTGGTGAAGAAGTAGATGAGTTCCAGGAGGCCCTGTGCGACAAGGCCACCGATGATGCCTACCCCGATCGCAATACCGCATATCTTGATGACCTGAGGTTCGAGAGCCACACCAAACTGATGTTTGGTGAAGTCTCCCGAGCTCAGTTCTACTGCATTCGTAACGGGACTATCCGCCATAGAGAACTCCTCTTTGCGTGCAAAGAAGCGGTCACGGAGACAGATGTCACGGGTCTGCTAACGATCAACCGAGTATCAGAGATCCTCGCAACCGGCCGAGACGAGCGAGGCTTTCGCCGCTTCGGCCATAGTGTCTCTGCGCAGCTTCAAGGCCTGCAGAATGTTCGTCTTTGTCACGACTCCAACTACCTTGTCCCTGGCCTGAACTGCCAGGAGCATCGGCTCGCTATCCTGAGCGAGCAACAACCGAAGCGCCTCCGTCGCGTCCGTGTCGGGAAGAACTTTGTGTACGCCACGATGCATGATGTCGCGAACGTGGGTGCTACCCCACTTTTCTGGAGGGACCTGGCTGAGTGACCATAAGCTGCAGGTGCCCACGATGGAGCCGTTCTCCAGAACCGGAAAAACCTCATGCCGTGTGTGTGGCGACAGCATCGCGGTGAACTCCCGCAGGGTGATGGCAGCCGAGGCAGAGATCATTTCCGTCTGCATAATCTGGCTGACCGGAAGATCCTGAAGTTCGGAGACCCGGACAGCTTCGTGCAGACGCTGATCGCCGGATGCTGAGGCATCACCGGACACTGCGTAGGCGACTGCCGATCCAACGAGGGCAGGAATGATGAAGGCATGTCCACCCGTGGCTTCTGCAACGAAGACAACGGCTGCCAAGGGAGTCTTGTAGCCCGCGGCGATAAAGCATGCCATTCCGACCGCTGCATAAAGCTCAGGTGTAGCGCTGTGCGCGATCGACTGAGAGAAGGCCAGACCGAAGGAGCCTCCGGAGAGAAACAGCGGCACGAACATCGCGCTGACTCCGCCTACGCCCAGGGTGAAGATGGTGGCTGCAAGCTTGAACAGGCCGAAGGTGACCAATTCGAGACTGCTGTGGGGATGAGACAGGATGAGACCTACGGCCTCGTAGTTTGGGCCAAGAGGAACCAGACCGCCGTTATAGAACTGCAGGAAAAGAAGACCGCAGAGCCCGGTGAGCAGGCCGCCTGCAGCCATCTTGAGCCAGTGCGGCCATGCCAGGCCGACGCAGAAGGTGCGGAAGCGGCGGAAGGTTATGACAAATGCCATGGCGAGCAGGCCGATGAGCAGCCCCAGCAGTGCGCTCCACACCAGATCTTTTCGTGTGAAGGTGGTGGCAGCTACGAAGTCGAAGAGAGGATCGCTGCCCAGAAAAGAGCTGAGCGTCATGAAAGACACGACGGATGCCAGCAGCGATGGCAGGAGAGCCTCATGCGCGAGATCGTCCTTATAGGGCATCTCAAGCGCAAATACGATACCGGTGAGTGGCGCGCGAAAAACTGCGGACATGCCAGCAGCAGCACCGCAGATGAGCATGATGCGCCGGTCACGAGCATCCAGGCGGAATACACGGAAGGAGCGCAGCCGTGCCCACATCCATGAACCGATGGCTCCGCCACCATAGATACTTGGGCCCTCGAGAGCGGCGCTGCCTCCCAGACCAACGGTCGCTGCAGCAGCTAGAATCTTTGCGGCGAAAGGCCGAAGATTGATATGGCCCTGATGCTCGTGATACGAGCAGATGATCTCTTCGGTGGAGTGCTCATCCGGATCGGGCGTGAAGAACTGCATGATGAGCCCGGCCAGCAGGCAAGCCAGAACAAGCCCCGGTACGATGGCCCAATGATGGCCGAGGTAGTAATGCAAAACCGGAGGCCACATCTTCTGCAGGATGGCCACTGCTATTCCGGTAATGGCGAGTCCGGTAATAACGCCGATGATCGGCGCAATGATGAGCCACTTCTGGAGGTCGCGAGCATAGACGGCGGTGAGGTCTTCGTGGACCAGAGGGGCGTATTTTCGCAGGAGCGGGTGCCGGAGGAAGCTCTTCCAGCCTCGATGTTCTCTCATAGATCAGTCGCTGTGGGATGGCTTTCTTTTTCGGATGTTTGGGGGGTTGAAGATTCAGGAACCGACTTCACGTGGCTTTCGGTCGCGAGCTTCAGTAGCTCTTCGCGCAGTTGCTTGAGTTCGTCGCGGTGCTTGAAGGACAGTTTTCTCAGGATGTTTCGGCCGCGCGGGGTGAGCGAAACCACCACAACTCGGCGGTCACCAGGCGCGTTTTCACGGCGCACCAGCCCGCTCAGTTCAGCCCGGTCGATCAGTCCGACTACGGAGTGGTGCCGCTCTTGCAAAAATTCGGCCAGTTCGGACACAGTCGCCTTGCCGCTGCCGGTAAATCCTGCAATACCAAGCATGAGCTGATGCTGTTGTGGGGTGATTTCCAACTCCCGTGCGGCACTCTCGCTGAAGCGGAGGAATTTGCGAAGGAGGTAGCGGAAGGAGGCTAGTTCCGAGAGGACGCGCTCGAATTCATGATCCTTCGCGTCGTCGATGCCGTTGGAATCGTCCCGCATAAACAAATTATATCGCATTACGAGATTTTTATCTAAATACCTTTTGTTTTCATCGCATCTCGACAATTATTGCGGTGTGAATCCGGCCTATCCTTTTGAGCAGACGGGATCAGACGGGAAGCTGCAAAGCGTGGTTGGAACCCTGAGTTTTCGTTCGCTAATCCAGTCGGAATTTCCTGGTGATTTGGGTCACAGACCGGTTCACACACCAGATGAGGAAATGTCTTCATCAGCCGACAGAGGAGTATGGCCATTCCCCAAACCCGCCGAGGAATCTCCGATGAAGCTTTACCGTAACTCCTTCCCCAGAAAGCAGGATGACCGCATTCGCGAAGACATTCGTCGACAGCTTGTGTGGCAGACAGACATTCAATCTGAAGAGATTGAGATCAACGTACAGGAATCCACTGTCACTCTCTCAGGACGTGTTGAAACACGCTTGGAGAGGATGGAAGCAGAGAACGCCGCGAAGGCTGTCTTTGGTGTGACGAAAGTCCGAAACAATGTTCTGGTTGAACCCAAAATACCGCGAACGGATGATGAGATCGGCAGGGAGATCGCTGCAGGGCTGCGAATGATGACCTCTGTCCTTGAGGAGGTTCCGTCGGTTTCTGTGAGCGATGGCGTGGTGACCCTACGGGGTGCTCTGCGCTGGCACTTCCAGCGCGCGAGCGCGGAGAAGGTAGCCGATGCGGTCGTGGGGACTCGCCAGGTGCAGAACCTGATTGAAGTAATACCAAGGTTAGAGTCTCGCGTAGAACCCGCTATGGAAAGGCAGCCTCAAGCATTCCGGATTCAGCCCCAAAGAGTGCCGATGCCGGGAGAGCTGCTGCTGCTGAATGGCAACCATCGACAATCAAGGGCGATGTGATCTGCCAAAGCTGCGGGCTGACCGGGAGCGGCCCGCAGTAATATGTCGAGATGGATCTCGATGCGATTCAGCGCGCTCTTAGGGAAGACAAGATTGACGGCTGGCTCTTCTACGATCACCACTATCGCGACCCGCTGGCTTACCGGATTCTCGGTTTAGGCGACGGTCTTCATGTCACGCGCAGGTGGTTTTACTTCATTCCTGTAGAGGGCGAACCGAGAAAACTTGTCCACCGCATTGAGGCGGCCCGCCTGGATAGCCTGCCGGGGAAGAAGGCGGTTTACTCGTCCTGGCAGGAGCTCGAGATGCAGGTCGCGGAGCTGACCGCAGGCGCGATCAAGATCGCGATGCAGTACTCGCCCAAGAACGCCATCATGTATATCTCGATGGTGGACGCCGGCACGGTCGAGATGGTGCGCGAGCTGGGTAAAGAGGTCGTCACTTCGGCGGACCTGGTGAGCCAGTTCGAGGCAGTGCTGAACGACGAGCAGATCGCGACCCACTATGTGGCGCAGCAGAAGATCGACGCGATTCTCGAGGCAGGGTGGAAGGAACTTGGGCGTAGAGCACGAGCCGGCGGAACGCACGAGTTCGCGATGGTGGAGTTCCTGGCGGAGAGCATGCGGCGGGAGGGTCTGGTTTGGGAGCACGGACCGAACGTCAGCGTAGGCGCCAACTCGGCGGACTCGCATTACGAGCCAACAGAAGCGAATTCAAAGCCTATTGGCAGGGGGGACTTCGTTCTAATCGACATATGGGGCAAGCTGGATCAGCCGGATGCCTGCTACTACGACATCACCTGGACAGGCGTGGTGGATCGTGAGCCAACGGCACGCGAGGAAATGGTGTTTGAGACGGTCAGAGATGCTCGAGATGCGGCGGTGAAGATTGTGCAGCATGCGTTTGCAGCAGGCCGCCTGATCGCTGGCTGGCAGGCTGACGATGCTGCGAGAAATGTGATCGCTCAGGCTGGTCTGGGCGACTGGTTTACCCATAGGACAGGACACAATATCGGTCCAATACTGCATGGGAATGGGGCAAATCTCGACAATCTTGAGACGCACGATGAACGGTTGATTCTTCCGAAGACCTGCTTCTCTGTTGAGCCAGGCGTCTACTTTCCTGGGGAGTTTGGCGTTCGCAGTGAGGTCAACATGATGACCCTGCCGGGGCGCGCTGTAGTCACCGGCAGGGTGCAGAGGGAGTTGGTACGATTTTAGCCGACCGAGCCTTCGGCCAGTCCTAGCCAGCGGCTTACGGGAGGAATTCTGGAGAAGAGCAATTTCTCGAGCAGAAGCACAAGGATCAGCGATAGGGCCATGGCAGGTAGGTAGAGTGCGAGCGCAAGAATAACGGCGATGGGCGCGAACGACCAGCGCGGTCGTGCCGTTGGGACTGGTGCTCCAAGAACACCGATGCTGCGGCGTCTCCACCATAGGACTACGGC
>DASTSJ010000140.1:0-2089 GCA_035760765.1 Edaphobacter sp.
TTGGCTCGAATCGAGGGGCTCGCGCGGTCACTGCTCCTCTAAGGGCCTCTGCTTTGGGGGTCACTCTTCGATGAGGCACATCTCACTTTCCGACGAGAGCTTGCATAACGGCGTCATAGGTCTTCTTCCTGTTGTAGCTGCCATCGAAGAGCAGCGCGTTTGCCGAGCGCCCATTACAGCCCGCCTCGCCAAAAGTGTTGAGCCACGAGCCCGAGTCCGAGATGCCCCACACACTCAGGGCAGTGCAGAGAGGGTTCGATACGCAGGCGGCGACAATGTCATGGTAGATTTTGACCATCGCGTCTGCGTCGATCCCGTCGCAGCCGTTCACGTCCATCTCGCTGATTTGCACCTGCACCCCGAGAGCCGTGAGTCGGTCGATGTTCTCTTTCACCTCGGCAGCAGAGGGCGTGTCATTCGGCTTGCCGATGTGAGTCTGAATTCCGACTCCGTCGATTGGAATGCCGCGTGCCTTCATGCTCTTCACCATCTCGTACACGGCGTTCGACTTGTCGTTCATCCCTTCCGTGCTGTAGTCGTTGTAGAAGAGCAGCGCGTCGGGATCTGCCGCCTTGGCCGCTTTGAACGCCTCGTCGATGAAATCGTCACCGATCTTCTTGAACGGTGAATTGCGGAGCGTGGCCGTGCCATTGCCTCTCTTGTCGGGCGTCTCCCAGGCCTCGTTGACCACATCCCAAGCGTAGATCTTTCCCTTCCACTGCCCCATCACCTTGTTGATGTGGTTCAGCATCGCCTCCTTCACTTGTTGGCCGGTGCTCAAGCTGCCCACCCAACCAGGCAGCTGGCTGTGCCAGACCAGCGTATGGCCCTTTATCTTCATGCCGTTCCGCGAAGCAAAATCTACGATCTGTTGCCCGGGCGAGAAGTTGAAGTTGTTTTGAGAGCGCTCGGTGATCTCCCACTTCATCTCGTTTTCGGGCGTGGCGTAGTTGAACTCCTGCGCCGCCTTCGAGTAACTGCCGTTGTTCAACGAACCGCTCGCGAGCGCCGTCCCCATCAGCTTGTTGTTGCATGCCGCAGACGCCTTCAGCGTGGCGCCAACGTTGCACTGCTTGACTGAGACCGGTCCGCCCGAAGTCGCGCCGCCTGCTGGCGATCCACCCGCGCTTCCGGCAGGGCCGCCGCCCGTAGCGGTGCGCCCGCCCATCGCGGGCGAACCACCTGACATCGAATTGCCGCCGGCGGCTCCGCCCCCGGACGACACCCAACCTGCAGAGCTGCCACCACTAACGGTGGCGCCACCCGCTGAACTTCCTCCAGGAGTGCTCCCAGCCTGGGATTGAGCACCGCCATTCGAAGCTCCACCAGGATCCGAACCCACGGAGGTTCCTCCGCCTTGGCCTGTGCTGCCACTGACGCCCGTCGTACCACCGATCGTTTGGCTGCCACCCTGCGCTGGACTCTCGCCATCCCCGCCGATAGTGCCGATGGCTCCTGAACAACCCGACAGCCCCAAGAACAGGACCAATGCAGAAGTGAACAGAGGCGAAAGTCGTGCGGAGCGGCAGGCGCAATTGCGCGGGTGGGCGAGCATCAATCACGCAGTGTGAAAACGGTTCGAATTCCAGCTGCGGTTTGTTAGGTCAATCCAACTTTCTCCCGCGGTCGCCGGAGCGCGAAGCCTATTATCCGCCGTGCGCATATTCCGCAGTGCCACGTCAGAATGCTTTCCGTCATCCGATCTTCCTCAGTTGATTTGGAACACGCTCAGCGGTCATCGGTGATCCGTACGACGTTGGGACTCACCTGCCGCACGGCGGGTGCGGAATATTCCGGATCTCCGCTCTGATCTTCAATCGGTGGCGGGACTCGACTCCACGCACTGCTTCTGGATTTCTTCAGCATCGCGCGAGAAAACCTGGTTCGCATCGCGGTCCGTGCCCTGCAGGCTTGATTAGAGTATCAGCCCACACAACTGACCTGCAGAAGACCGCCACTCCGCATGCGCCGCACTCGAATACATGCACGACGAACACTAGTGCTCCGATCGACTCGCAGGGTGTCACGTGAGCAATGCGCTCGGTGAGATGTGGAGAATTGCGGGAGTCAACGCCTCCGCGAGAGCTGA
>DASTSJ010000141.1:0-3961 GCA_035760765.1 Edaphobacter sp.
GCTGAGAGCTGCACCGGAGGCCTGCTGGGCCAGCGCCTCACGGCGGTTCCCAACAGTTCAAGGGCGTTTCTTGGCGGAGCGATCGTCTATACCCCGGAGCTCAAGACGCTGTTTGCGGATGTGCCGCGCGAGATGGTGGAGATGCATGGCGCTGTGAGCCCGGAGGTAGCGCGGGCACTGGCGGAAGGCATTCGCTCCAGAACCGGCAGCTCAGTGGGGCTATCGATCACAGGGTTGGCAGGTCCGGGGACCGCGCCCGGCAAAGATGCGGAGCGTCCGGTTGGCCGAGTCTACATTGGACTTGCCGACGGTCGGGAGACGCGCGTGAAGGAATTGAACCTCACCGGAGATCGCGAATATATCCGGTGGTGGTCTTCGCAGCATGCGCTTGAGTTCCTCCGGCGTACGCTTCATGAGGATTGAAAGCACCCACCATTGCACTGGATGACTGGCGTCGCAGCGGCTGCGCTGTCTTGATAGACTGCAAATATACCTATGATTCCCTGGCTGCTCTCCATCACGGTGGCTTATCTGCTGGGCTCTATTCCCTGCGGGTATCTTCTGGTGCGGATCTTCCGGCATGAAGATATTCGCGCGACCGGCAGCGGCAACATCGGCGCAACCAACGTCGCGCGCTCCGGCGCCAAGGGACTTGGAATTCTGACGCTTGTTTTGGATGCACTCAAGGGATTTGTAGCGGTAGTAATCGCCCAGCACATTGCCGAGCGATATGGATTTCCGCAGGGCTACGATATTGCTGCTGCGGCCGCACTGGCTGCGGTGGTGGGCCACTGCTTCCCTGTCTGGCTGGGATTCCGCGGAGGCAAGGGAGTAGCGACTGCGCTTGGGGTGTTTCTGGCGCTGGTCCCGCTTACGACAGTCCTCTATGTTCTGGGTGTGTTCCTCATCGTTGTGCTGCTGACAAAGTACGTTTCGTTGGCGTCCATCCTGGGTGCCGCCCTGTTCCCGGTCTTCGCCCTGCCGCACGCACCGAATCACTCGCTGGTTCTTGTCGCCTGTTACCTCCTGATCCCGGCCATCATCATCTTCAAACACTCGCAGAATATCCGCCGTCTGATCGCCGGCACGGAACATCGCTTTGGGGCTCCGAAGGTGGCTGCTTGAGCAAAATCACCGTTCTGGGTGCTGGGGCCTGGGGTACTGCACTGGCGATCTCGCTCGCTCGCCGAGGCGGCCATCGGCTTTCGCTTTGGGCGCATTCGCCTGCCCTCGCCGATTCGCTGCATGATGGCGGAGAGAACGCTACCTATCTTCCCGGCTATATTCTGCCCATGGATGTTCACGTGACGAGCGATCTGCCCGACGCCATCTTTGAGGCCGAGATGATCGTCTGCGTCGTACCCTCGCAGCATGTACGAGGCGTCATCTCGCACATCGCGCCCTTGCTCACCCGTGACCAGGTGATTGTCTCTGCCTCTAAAGGCATCGAGGAGCAGAGCTTTCTGCGCATGTCGCAGGTAGTAGCCTCCGTGACGGACAATCCATTCGGCGTGCTCTCCGGACCTTCGTTTGCGCAGGAGGTTGCTGCTGGAAGTCCGACGGCAATGGTTGCGGCGGCCAGTAATCTTCGTCTGGCGCAGCACATCCAGCGCGACTTCTCCTCTCCTTCCCTGCGGATCTACACCAACGATGATGTGCCGGGTGTCGAGCTGGGCGGAGCGCTCAAGAATGTCATCGCGCTTGCCGCAGGTGTAGTGCGCGGCCTCAATCTCGGACATAACTCTGTCGCCGCGTTGATCACGCGCGGCATCGCCGAGATGACTCGCCTGGCAGTTGCGTGTGGAGGGCGGCGTCAGACGCTGGCAGGGCTTTCCGGCGTGGGCGATCTCATCCTTACGTGCACGGGTGAACTATCCCGCAACCGTTCTGTCGGCATCGAACTCGGAAAAGGCCGGCAGCTCAACGACATTCTGGCGGGCATGGGAGGGAAGGTGGCTGAGGGCGTCCGTTCCACAACAGCGGCTCTCGGTCTGGCAGCGCGCTACGGTGTCGAGATGCCCATCACGGAACAGGTGGATGCCATCCTTCATCACAACAAGAAACCCGCCGACGCCATACGGGATCTAATGTCGCGCCCAGGCCGTAACGAACTGCAGTAGCGCGATTTACCCTTTGCCAGGTTCCGGCATCTAAACCCGGCATGGCAGATCCAATGGATCCACTTCGCAAACATCCATCCTATGAGCGGGAAGAGGCGAAGATTGAGTCGACTCGCAACGACCCTACACCACACGCCCGGCGAGGAGACGCACGTTTCTTGCCGGTCGTCATCATCTCGACCATTGTCCTGATCCTCCTGCTGATTGCAGGCGTGGTGCTGGTTAAGGGCAAAGGAAGCAAGATGATCCCACACGAACAGAACAATCATCCGACATCGAGCATTGCGCAGCCAGCCGTACGTGGGGTCCGGTACGTCTGATTCCAATCCGGGCTAAGGAGAACTGAAGCTTCTGTCCATACAAATGCAGGCACGGCGTCGAGGGTCCGACCTGCATTTGCTTTTGCGTGCGAAGCGATAGACTGAAAGAGATATGGTCTTCTCTTCTCTCTTCGGCAAACGCCCAACTGAGCCGGAACAGCCGGAGTCTTCCGCTGGCGAGCAGCCGAAACTGAGCCTGTTCGACCGCATGAAGCAGGCGGTCACGCGGACGCGAGAGTCTCTCTCGGAATCCATCGGTTCTGTCGTAGCACTGACCCGCGAAGTCGATCAGGCTTCGCTCGATGACCTGGAACCGCGGCTGCTTGCAGCTGACATCGGCAGCGCTACCACGGCCATTATCATGGAGAACCTTCGCCAGAGAGCGCTGCGCACAGGGATTGAGAGCGGAGCCCAACTGAAGGAGATTCTGAAGACTGAACTCAAGCGGATTCTCGATGGTGTAGCGTACCCGATCCAGCATCCGGCGAATCCGCCTGAGGTCATCATGATGGTGGGGGTCAACGGCACGGGCAAGACCACTACTACGGGAAAGCTGGCAAATCTCTACAGGTCGCAGGGTCGCAGCGTTCTGCTGTGCGCGGCAGATACCTTTCGGGCAGCCGCGATCGAGCAACTGGAGGTATGGGCCCAGCGATCCGAAGTTCCGGTCATCAAGACGAAGCAGGGTGGAGATCCCTCGGCGGCTCTGTACGATGCGCTGGCAGCGGCAAAGGCACGCGGCACCGACGTTCTGATCGCAGACACAGCAGGTCGTTTGCACACTAAGACCGACCTGATGAAGGAACTGGACAAGATGCGCCGGACGGCAGAAAAGCTGGTGCCAGGAGCGCCACACCAGACCTTCCTGGTGATGGATGCCACGACCGGACAGAATGGGCTGCAGCAGGCCCGCTTGTTTACGGAGGCCGCACGGGTCACTGGAATCGTGCTGACCAAGCTGGATGGAACCGCGAAGGGCGGCATTGTGCTTGCCATCGCGACCGAGCTGAAGCTGCCGGTACTTTATGCCGGAATCGGGGAGAAGATCGATGACCTGATTCCCTTTGACAGCAGTGCCTTTATCGACAGCCTGGTCGGTTGATCGGAATCGCAAAGGCTAACGAAGATTTTGCCGGTTCTTCCCACGTGCTGATGGAGTCTACCGAACAAAAACGGCGTGACAGCGAATTCATGGACCGGGCGCTTGAACTGGCTTCGGCGACGATTGCCATGGCGAGTCCTAACCCACAGGTAGGCTGCGTCATCGTTCGTGACGGCATTGTCCTGGGCGAAGGCGCACATCTGTACGACAACTACGATCATGCCGAGATCGTTGCACTCAAGCAGGCAGCCTCACGGGGTCTTGCGGTTAGCGGAGCAACGGCATACGTGACCCTGGAGCCGTGCAGCCATCACGGCCGTACCGGGCCGTGCGCGGATGCGTTGGTAGCGGCCGGTGTACGGCGGGTCGTCATCGCCACCCTCGATCCCAATCCTCTGGTCGGCGGTCGCGGAGCAGAG
>DASTSJ010000142.1:0-10264 GCA_035760765.1 Edaphobacter sp.
GAATCACTGTATTTTTCCAGTGGCCGGCAACCACACCAAGGGATTCTCCTCTGACTCCTCTGAAGCCAAACCTCGGAACCTCTGAAACTCCATTTGGCACTCAACCTCCCCGAAGGCTAAACTTCGTCTCAGCTTTCGAGGGACGACAAACTTGCTAAATCGATTTTCCAGACGAGAATTCGCCAAACTCATCGGCTCCGCCGCGCTTGCACCCACCATCCTCCCTGCCCTCTCCGCCGAGCAGGCGCTCGCGCAAAACGCGACGATCGCACCTCCCGCGCAGCAGCTCTTCCCGAAGGGCTTCCTATGGGGATCAGCCACGGCTTCCTACCAGGTCGAAGGAGCGGTGAAGGCAGACGGCCGCGGCGTCTCCATCTGGGACACCTTCTCGCATACCCCTGGCAAGACCAACAACGGAGACACCGGCGACGTCGCCGACGATCACTACCATCGCTTCAAGGAAGACATCCAGCTCATGAAGGCGATGGGCCTCCAGACCTACCGCTTCTCCGTCGCGTGGCCTCGCATCTTCCCCAACGGAACTGGCAAGCCAAACCCCAAGGGCATCGACTTCTACAGCCGCCTCGTCGATGAGCTTCTCGCGAACAACATCCAGCCCTACTGCACCCTCTTCCATTGGGATCTCCCCCAGGCGCTCGAGGACAAAGGCGGATGGCAGTCCCGCGACACCTCCGAGGCCTTCGCCAACTACGCGGGCTACGTTGCGCAGCATCTCTCCGACCGCGTCACCCACTTCATGACCCTCAACGAGATGCGCTCCTTCGTCGACATCGGCTATCGCGACGGACGCCACGCCCCCGGCCTCAAGCTTCCACCGGCGAAGGTCAACCAGGTACGACACAACGCAGTGCTCGCGCACGGACTCGGCGTACAGGCCATCCGCGCCCACGCAAAATCTGGAGTGAAGGTCGGCCTCGCTGAAAACGCCGAAGCCTGCTCGCCCATCATCGAAACTCCCGAGCACATTGAGGCCGCTCGCAAGGCCATGCGGGAAGAGAACGCGGGCTATCTCACCGCCGTGCTCGAAGGCAGGTACACCGAGCAGTACCTGGCGCATCACGGGGCCGACGCGCCGAAGTTTACCGAGGCTGACATGAAGGCGATTGGATCACCTATCGACTTCGTCGGCCTCAACAACTACACCACCACCTGGGTTCGCGCCGACGCCGATGCCAAGGGCTACGCCGTCATTCCCGCGCCAACTTCGTATCCGCACATGATGAGCTCATGGCTACGCGTAGGCCCGCAGGGACTCTACTGGGCTCCGAAGTTCATCGCCGAGATCTGGGGCGTCAAAGAGATCTACATCACGGAGAACGGAGCCTCGTCCACAGACGTCCTTACCCCCGATGGCCACGTCTACGACTCCGACCGCATCATGTACCTGCGCAACTACCTCACGCAGCTTCATCGCGGAGTCTCCGAAGGCGTCCCGGTCAAAGGCTACTTCTGCTGGTCGTTCATGGATAACTTCGAGTGGGCCGACGGCTACGCCTACCGCTTTGGCCTGCACTACGTTGACTTCAAAACCCAGAAGCGCACGCCCAAGATGAGCGCCCACTTCTACAAAGAGGTGATTGCCCGAAACGGACTGGCATAGAGAAATCACCCATAAGGGTTGTGGACAGCCGAATCATGCGCCTCTATCGTGAGTCTCATGGTTCGGCTTTCTGTTGTATTTGCTGTCTTCTCTGCCGTCTGCACCAGCGTTAGCCTCGCACAGACGGAATCGTCAGAACTGACTCCAGCCCTGACCGGCTATGTCACACGTGTCGCATCCAACTCGGATTTCGATGTCAACGCGATTCACGTCATTCAGAATTCAAAGACCGAGATAACACATGGGTCCATCGCGGGGCGCACTGCTGGTGGTAGCGCTTTCCTCGGCGAGCAGGTCAGTATTTACGGGCGACTGGATGCGAGAAAGCAGACCATTCAGGCAAAAGAAATTATCTTCCTATCGCCGCGACCCGATGGCCTGAGCGGCACAGCAGTCATCGATCGCCTACTCACCTCAGCGACAAACGGACAACTGCTCTTTCGTGCAGATGGATACCTCATGCAGGTCCATTCCTCGACCAAGCAGGCGTTTTCGTCGCCTCTCACATCGTTGAAGGACGTTCAGCCGAACACTTGGATCACCTACCACGGAACGCTGGATGCAAGCGGACACCTCACACTTGATGCCATCACGTTCAGCTCCAATGCAATCTCAGATCGTGAGGGCAAGCTACTCGAAAAGACCGACTACGATCCTTCAAAAGTGCCGCCGGACTCAAAGCAAAGCGTTGCATCCAAAGTGTTGATTGGATTTGATCCTAAGAAGGTTCCTCCCTATGACGATCCTGCGATGCAGGAGCGCATCAGTCGTATCGGCACGAGCCTGATTCCTGCCTATCAGCGCTCTCTTGCACCGCAGGATCCCACCAGGATCGACTTTCAGTTCCAGGTTATTGACGAAGCCAGATTTCACGATGCCCTTGCTTTGCCCAGTGGCGTGATTCTGGTCCCCCAGCAGGTCGTGAAACGTCTTCAGAATGACTCCCAAATCGCTACCGTGCTGGCGGACAATATTGCTTGCGTACTTGAAAAGCAGGGATATCGTCTCAATCCAGCAGTCACGACCATGACGGCTGTGAATACAGCGACGGTGATTGGTGGCTTGTTCGTACCCGGGCTCGGATTAACACCTTTTGCAACAGGAGCTGCCGGTAAATCCATCCAAACCGACCTGGAGAATCAAAGCGGACGCGTAAGTCTGGGACTACTGCACGACGCGGGATACGATCTGGAACAGGCACCCATCGCATGGTGGATTCTCGCTTCGAAGCCTTCGCACGATTGGAAGAAGACGAAACTTCCTCCCAGGGCATCGAATCTCTACCGCACCATCGGCCTCGTCTGGAAGAACTACCCCGACACGGCCGCAGGCACTAACTCCTCGACGACTACATCATCAACGAACTGATTAAACGCTAACCAAAAGAAGGCCGCTCCAATGAGCGGCCTTCTTTCTTCTTACACCTGCACCATGCCGCCATCCACAAACAGCTCCACGCCAGCCACAAAGCTCGAATCATCCGAAGCCAGGAACACTACGGCCTTCGCAATCTCGTCTGCCGTTCCCATGCGCCCCAGCGGAACCTGCGAGGCCAACCCCGACTTCAACTGCTTGGCTTGCTCGGGATCGTTCTGCGCCAATCCATCAATTGCAGGAGTATCGATCGGACCCGGACTCACCACGTTCACGCGAATCTGGCGATCCTTCAGCTCATTGGTCCACGTCCGCGCAAACGAGCGCACCGCAGCCTTCGTCGCGTTATACACACCAAACGCCGGCATGCCTTTGACCGACACAATCGACGCATTCAGCACAATCGTTCCACCGGCAGGAATCAGCGGTAAAGCCTTCTGCACCGTGAAGAACAAGCCCTTCACATTGGTGTCGAAGGTCTTGTCGAAGTGCTCCTCGGTCACCTGGTCGATCGTGGCAAACTCACCTCCACCGGCGTTCACGAACAACACGTCGATCCGCCCATACTGCTGCTTGATGGCTGCAACCACCTTCTCAATGTCCTCGAGCTTGCTCGCGTCCGCCTGGATGCCAGTCGCCTCGGACCCGATCTCCTTCACCGCCGCCTCCAGGTTCTCCTTGCGGCGTCCAGTGATGATCACCTTCGCTCCCTCCGCAACAAAGCGCTTTGCCGTTGCCAGTCCAATGCCGCTGTTACCGCCCGTGACCAGTGCGATCTTCCCTTCCAGCTTCTTCGACATACTCTCTCCTTTTGTGTCTTGCAGCTGATTTGGATTCACGCAAACTTCAAAAGTTCCGAAAATACGAACTATTGAACAAAGACTCCTGTGGAAATATGATCGAATCTGATGAAGCCTCTCTTTCATCCTTCGATCGAGGACGTGTCCGTGGAGTCGATCCTTCACGCGCTCTCGGACCCCGTGCGCGTGGCCATCTTCCTCCGCACCGCTACATCGCAATGCTCTGCTACCTGTTCCGACTTTCAGCAGGTCCTCGAGCAGCCCATCCCCAAGTCCACACTCTCGCAACACTTCAAGGTGCTGCGGGAATCAGGCCTCATTCGCGCCGAGCGCAAAGGCGTCGAGATGCACAACACATCGCGCTGTGCTGAAGTCGAGACACGCTTCCCCGGTCTGCTCGGCTCCATCATCCAGGCATACACACTGCAGTCGAAAGGTGCCGGACGGCGAAAGCTGTCTAAATCCAGGATGGCTACAGATCGTTAGCCGTGCTCTCCGCCTGATCGACATGAAATTTTCGGCCACTCGTTCTGCCAGAAGGTGCCCTGCAGGAAAGCATGGAAGGAAAGACACGCTCCACGACATTCCATCATGAGATCGATATTCGGACAAAACTCGGGTTGATATTGCAGATCTTTGCAGGCTGTCAAATTTTTTTTTGCCTTGTTTCCATCCAAGGAAAGAAATAAAAGCCTGATGGATGCTGCGAAATATCGTGCGTGCAAAATGATGCAGCGGTCTTAGAAAATTCTTTCAGGCTTGGCAATACAACTTCCAGGCAAAATACTACGACCAGAAAGACCTGGCTCCAAAGCCTGACATTTTCACGAATTTTTAGGAGATCTTCGTCTGTGAAGAAGCTTTTGTGCTCTCTCTCCGTGCTTGCAGCTCTCGCCATTGCTCCGGCGATGCACGCCACCCCTATCAACGGTCAGTTCTCTGTGACCGGCGCATCGGTTCAGGACACTGGAACCGAGTTGATCTTCAACCCCAACACCATCAACGTTGGTGCAGCACCTACCATCATGGGTGACTTCACCAGCCTGCTGACTGCTGGTGAGGCTGGAACCATCACCTCGCCCATCAACTATGCCAGCTACGTAGCCGGAAGCTCTTCGCTGAACTTTGGCAGCGGAAGCACCCTGCTGACCCTGACCCTGAACAGCATCTCCTGCTCGCTCGCCGGCCAGTTCAACAACTGCGTCGGTGGCGGCACGATGGTATCGGCCGTTCCCGGCTTCGATCCCACCCTGTTCTCGCTGCTGTTCACCACCAACACCGCTGGCATCGTGACCTTCCAGGCGACCGCGCTGAGCACCGCTTCGGCCGTTCCGGAACCCTCTACCCTTATGCTCCTCGGCACCGGCATCCTCGGCGCTGCTGGCGCTCTGAAGCGTCGCCTCGCATAACAAACAGCTTTCTCCAACGGAAGATTTGCGGCTGACCACCTTTCCAAAGGAGACGAGTGCGAGACAGACACCTGCCCCGTGCAACCGCCACTTCAGTGACGAGCGCATGGGGCAGGTTAATTTAACTGCCGAGTCAAGAGGCAGCCAACAGCTTTTTCATCCTAAACTACTGATTACAGATGGCATCCACCATCCAAACATCGTGCCGAATCGTTCTGCTGAACCGTTTAGAATAGAAGCAGGACATTAGGACAGCTTCAAAGACACAGGGTAGCCTGCTGCCGAGTCCGAACCGCATCTCCTTTTTTTTGAAGACTTTGCGATAGACCCCTCAATAAAATCAGGATGATGAGCTTCCGGTCCGAAGCTAACTCGTTCGGATTGAAGATTTTGCACAAAATGACGGAGGGGTGCGGACGCGTGCTTGGCACTCTCTGGAAGCTGGTAAACTAGGAGGCTGTGAGTCTCCCGGCGACAACCGAAACCCAGCCTGCTGAGATGCCTGAGAGCACCCGGCCGAAGATCGGCTTCGTCTCGCTCGGCTGCCCCAAGAACCTGGTCGACTCCGAAGTAATGATGGGCCTGCTGCACTCCGCCGGCGGCGAGCTGATTACCAGCGCAGAAGACGCCGAGATCCTCGTCGTCAACACCTGCAGCTTCATCGACTCGGCCAAGCAGGAATCGGTGAACACCATCCTCGAGATGGCGCAGCACAAGCAGGCCAACGGCGGCCGCGCCCAGCGCCTCATCGTCGCCGGCTGTCTCGTCGAGCGCTACCGTGACGAGATCCAAAAGAACATACCTGAGGTCGACGCCGTCGTCGGGACCGGCGAGCTCGAGCAGATTCTCAACGCCGCTGGACTCTCTGCCAAGCAGACTCCACCCGCCAACCCGCTCTTCAACATCCTGCCGCCGGACCAGAACGCACAAGCATTGGTAAGCCGCGCGCCCAGCGCCGTCCACCAGCACTCGCACCCAACCGAAGAGGGAGCGCAGCTAGCAATCGAGCAGAAGCGAGAGCTGAACAACAGTGCCATCCTGAGCGAAGGCACAGCCGAACATCTGGGTGCCCCAGGTACGCGAAGCTTACCTGGGAGTGCTGCCACCGAAGTTCCTGCGACCGCCACGCCTGACGCGAAGTCGCGGCCCGAGGGCGATCTGCGGGAGCAGCAGGGCCGCTTTTCCCGCGAGGCGTGGGACGGAGCTACAGCAGCCCTGCCCAACTATCTCTATTCCGATGAGACGCCGCGTATCCTCGCAACACCCCGCGCGTCGGCCTACATCAAGATCGCCGAAGGCTGCGATCACCCCTGCAGCTTCTGCATCATTCCGCAGCTTCGCGGCAAGTTCCGCTCGCGCCGCCTGTCCTCGATCGTCGCCGAAGCCGAGAAGCTCATCGCGCAGGGCGTTCGCGAGATCACCCTCATCGGCCAGGACACAACCTGCTACGGCGAAGACCTCGGCCTGACCGACGGCCTCGCACAGTTGCTCGAAGCGCTCGCTGTGCTTCCCGGCCTCAAGTGGCTCCGCTTCCTCTACACCTATCCAAACAAGGTGACGACGCGGCTGCTGGAGACGATGGCAAAGCACGACAACATCGCGAAGTACCTCGACGTGCCGCTGCAGCATGCCTCCGCCTCGGTGCTCAAGCGCATGAAGCGCGGCGGCAACGCGAAGATCTTCCTCGACCTGATCGAGAAGGCCCGCCGCATCGTTCCCGGCATCGTCATCCGCACCAGCTTCATCGTCGGCTTCCCCGGCGAGACCGAAGAGGACTACAAGGAACTCGAAGCCTTCATCAAGGCCGCACGCATCGACTGGCTCGGAGTCTTCACCTACTCCGACGAAGAGGGCGCGAAGGCCTTCGAACTGGACGCCGCCCTCAAGGTTCCTGAGCGCACCATCCAGGCGCGCCGCCGCAAGCTGATGAAGCTCCAGCAGAAGATCAGCGCGAAGGCGAAGGCCGAGTGGGTAGGCCGCGAGGTTGACCTCCTGGTCGAAGGAGAGTCCGAAGAGACCGAACTCCTCTGGGAAGGCCGCACCATCCAGCACGCCCCCGAGATCGATGGCAAGGTATTCATCAATGACTTCGGCCCGCACGAGGAGCTCGTGCCCGGCACTTTCTACCGCGCCGAGATCACCGAGTCCCACGACTACGACGTAGTCGCCCGCATCCTCGAGTAGCCCTGAATCGCTCCTCCTGACTTCGACATCTATCTAAAGAACTCGAAGAGGAGAGAGATTCATGGACCTGCAGCTCAAAGGCAAAACCGCCATCGTCACCGGAGGCTCCGCAGGCATTGGCCTTGCGATTACCAAGGCTCTCGCCGCTGAAGGTGTCGCCGTGACTGTTCCAGGACGGAGCAGGGAGAAGCTGGAGAAAGCTCTCGAAGGAATCAGCACCGCGAGAGCCGTCGTTGCCGACCCGGGAACTGCCGAAGGAGCAGCGGCTCTCATCCAGCAGGTTCCAGAGACGGATATTCTCGTCAACAATCTCGGGATCTACGAGCCGAAGCCTTTTGCCGAGATTACTGACGCAGACTGGCTGAAGATCTTTGAGGTGAACGTACTCTCCGGTGTTCGCCTCTCACGCCACTACTTCCCGCGCATGCTGGAGCGTAACTGGGGCCGCGTGATCTTCATTTCGTCGGAGTCCGGCATCATGACTCCGCCTGAAATGATTCACTATGGCGTCACCAAGTCCTCGCAGCTTGCCATCTCGCGCGGTCTGGCCGAGTTGACCAAAGGAACAGCGGTCACGGTCAATACTATCCTGCCCGGGCCGACGCGCTCTGAGGCCATCGTCGAGTTCCTTGAGAAGATGTCGACAGCGAGCAATCCCACGCCTGAGCAGGCTGAGAAAGAGTTCTTCGAGAAGCATCGCCAGAGCTCGTTGCTGCAGCGCCTGATTGAGAGTGAGGAGGTCGCGAGTCTGGTGGCCTATATTGCCAGCCCACTGTCTGCTGCGACGAATGGTGCTGCGCTGCGCGCTGAGGGCGGACTGCTACGATCGATTGCCTGAGGGGCTGCGGAGGGAAACCGCAGATCCTTCGACTCCGCTGCGCTTCGCTCAGGATGACACGTACAGTAGGGATGCCGAGGCGAACCTTTAGACGGTGAGTGGAAGAGCAAAGACACACGCCGCTTGCGAGTGAGCATCCATTCTCTTGCCGGATTTACAATCAATAGTGCGATGCCGAAAGCTCTCTTCTGTCCGACGTGCCGCAACGTTGTCCTGATCGACAACGAGAATTTTCCTTTCTGCAGCGATCGTTGCCGGTTGCTCGATCTGGGCAAGTGGGCCTCGGGTGACTACAAGATATCGTCGCCGATTCAGGATCCGGATCTGCTCGAGGAACTAGCTCGTTCGGAACGCAATAAGCCAACGGACGATGAGAGCTAGTGGCTAATTCGACTGAACAGCTGCATCCTCCTGCAGAAAAGAAGACACTGTGGGCGTGGACGCTCGGAACGTTCTTCGGCTCGGGCCTGCTCAAGCCGGGGCCAGGAACCTACGGCTCCATCACTGCACTCCTTCTCTGGTACGTCGCCGCACATATCTTCCAGCCCAGCGCGATGGTTCTCGGCATCGGAACCGCGGCGTCAGCGATCGTGGTCACTCTGATCGGCATACCCGCTGCGACGATCGTGGCTCGGGAGTCCGGACGGAAAGATCCTGCTCTGGTGGTGATCGACGAAGCAGCCGGCCAGCTGATCACTCTTGTTCTGGCGCGGCCGGATTGGAAGCACGCGGCGCTCGCGCTCGTTCTGTTTCGCGCTTTCGATATCTTGAAGCCGCCCCCCGTGCGCCAGCTCGAGCGCCTGCCAGAAGGCACCGGAATCATGCTGGATGATGTGGCCGCAGGTATTCTGGCCCTCCTCTGCATGGCTCTTATACGTGGTTTGCTCCACTAGCGCGAGGCAGAAGCCGGTTACTGTTCCTGCACAGGAGTCCAGGTCGCATCAGGGTTGAACCGATCCATCTTTCGGAATTCGTCCAACGTGTCTGGACCCAGGTCCTTTTGATACACCACGCCATCCTGGCTAACCATGAAGGTTTTTACTCCCGTCACCCGGTACGCAGCCGGCGCAGCGACAAGGGCAAATCCGCCGATCATGACGCCTTCAATCACATAGTCCAACTGGCCTAAAGGGGCTGCGGGGCCCTGCCCCTTCAGTACCTTGAAATAGTAGCCGTGATAAGGATCTTGATCACCGCTGTAACCCTGTGCGATCGCTTCAGCGATCTTTTCGCCAATTGGCCCACCCCAAGTTCCGTCAGAGTTTTTCCACGTAAGGCCATCCTGCTTTCCGGGTGTACTGATGATTCGCTGTGCATATTGGTTCACCTGGTAGCCTTCGCGCTTCTCCATTGCGTATTCCTGTTGCGCTTCCACATATCCATGACATATCTGGATTGCATCCAGTTCATTGGCTCCGATGCGTCGGTATAAAAGCTCCTGCCGTCCAGCCTCTGCATCGAAAGACCACTTTCCGCCTTTCTTCACAATGGGCAAGGGAAAGGGCCAGTCTTCGTCTCCTACCAGGAGAAATGCGCGATTGCTGGTTTTTCTCTCAACAGAAACTGTTTTCTTCTCTCTGGCCTTTGCAGCAAAGTCAGCTGCGCGTTTCCGGTCGTAGGCAATTTCGTCCGTAAGCACGAGATCCGCTCCCGTTTGGCCGAAGATACGCACCAGCGCTGCCGTGTCAAAGCTTTCCGCCGCCTTCACCAGGGCATCGGCTGCCTCTTGCGCTGTATCAAATCTCTCCGGAGCACCGTAATTCGCAGCGCCGATCGAGGTCGGAGCGGTTGCTTTTGCTGAAGGTTGCTGGCCAGCGAATGGGATCGCAGCGCAAAGAAGAGCCAAAGCGGCGAGCCTGGCAAGGCGTGAATGATTTCCATCCGAAGATTCTGATCTCATCTCAATGCTCCTGGAGTTTTGCCTGCCTGCGATCACCTTCGCCTTCCTCCCCCGCGAAAGCCCCCTCCGCTCATGCTCGAAGAACCACGGCTGCTGCTGGCGCGCGCACTCGATCCGCTATAACCTCGTGAACCACCT
>DASTSJ010000143.1:0-9911 GCA_035760765.1 Edaphobacter sp.
TCAGTTCGCTGATGTCCTTGACGGCCAGCCCGGCGTCACGCAGCGCCTTCGCGGTTCCGCCGGTTGAGACCAGTTCCACCCCATGCCCGGCTAGAGCGCGGGCGAAGTCAACGAGGCCGGTCTTATCGGTGACAGACAGAAGAGCGCGGCGGACAGGACGAAGATCAACCGAAACAGAAGAGGGAGCACTATGTGAGGTCATCACCCTCTATTCTATGTCGGGCCGCAGCCGTTTTTTAACGGGGTCGTTCTACGTGTTCCCGACTGTCTAGCAGTAGAAAAGATCCATAACCACCAAATCGACGGACGGTGGTTACTTCAAAACCACTGAACCGGTAAGAGACGAGACCCTCTCCACCTGGTGGGAGGAGCACCAACGCCGCATTCCATTGGCGATGTTTTCCACAGCCCGGGGATCGGCATAGCTGGCCGTTCCAACCTGAACCGCCGTAGCTCCCGCCATCATGAACTCGATTCCATCCTCCGCCCGCACGATGCCTCCCATGCCGACTACAGGAATGCTTACCGCCTTTGCCGCCTCGTACACCATCCGTAGAGCGATCGGCTTGATCGCAGGTCCGGAGAGCCCTGCGGTGATGTTCGCAATCTTCGGGCGCCGCGTCTCCACGTCAATTGCCATCGAAAGGAAGGTGTTCACCAGCGAAAGGGCATCAGCGCCAGCCTCTGCGGCCGTCTTTGCCATCTGCGCGATGCTCGTCACATTGGGTGACAGCTTTACCATCAGGGGCCGTTTCGCGACCTCCTTGGTGCGGGTCACCAGCTCCTTGAGAAGCTCGGGATCGGTTCCGAAGACCATCCCGCCATGGCTGGTGTTGGGACAGCTCGCGTTCAGCTCATACATCGCGAGCCCTTCGGCATCGTTCAGAACCCGGATCACCTCGATGCAGTCTTCGACCGTGTAGCCAAAGACATTCGCGATGGTTACAACACCTCTGATTTGCCGTAGTTTAGGAAGCTTTTCTTCAACAAACGCACGAACTCCCATGTTCTGGAGCCCGATCGCGTTCATCATTCCGGCCGGCGTTTCGATAATGCGCGGCGTCGGGTTTCCCGCCATAGCCTCTTTCGAGAGCCCCTTGGTTACGAAGGCTCCGATCCGATCCAACGAGACAATGTCTTCGAACTCTACCCCGTAGCCGAAGGTCCCACTCGCGGCGATAGCTGGTGAACGTAGCTCGACTCCGGCTACGTTCACCGACATATCTGGTCCGTGACTGCTCAATGTGCAGCTCTCCTCTGCCCGGCCGGCTTCGCTTGTGCCATGGCTCCGCTGCCTGTGTCGGGCTTCATCACCTGGGTCAGCACCCGTCCTTCGACGCTGGAAGGCTGGTTGACCCGGAGTATCGAGGCAAACGTGGCGGCAATGTCTACCGGGGCTACACGATCATGATAGGTCCCCGGAACGAACATTGCACCGTAGAAGTCCAGCGGAACATGGCGGTCGTAGGCGAAGGAGGAGTAATGGGTCGCTCCTTTTTCGCTGCCGGGATACTGGAAGGCCGAGAAGTTCACAAAGACTGCCCAACCGACATACGGCGAGTAGCTGTGCAGGATTCTCTCGCCCAGCTCCGTATTCGGGATCTCCCCAGACCGCATCTTTGCTACGGGGTAGACGCTTCCCAACGCGACGGGATCGGCAAGCCGGCCGGCAGGAATCGCCTGCTCCGACCGTTTGACTCCCACCGACGTCTGCTGTGCGAGCTCCGTCTGCAGCAGTTGAGCCGCTTCCGTTTCAGCCTCGAGCTCGCTGACATGCACGGCCTCGAAAGCCTCCTGGTTGAGCTGGATATAGGGATACTCGCCGCCGACCACATACTTCTGGTCATGCTTCGCGGGCCACTTCTTCTGCAAGCCCGTCTCCAACGCCTTCAGCAGGGCTCCGCTGTTGATCGCAACCGAAGGCATCTGCGCATTGTTCGCGGCCTCCATGGTGGGAGCGACTCCGTGGTCTCCGGTGAGCGCGACAACGACATTCTGAAGACCGACCTGCTTGTCGAGGAAGGTGAAGAAGTCGTTCAGCGACACATCGACGCCATCGATCATCTGGCGCTGCTTCGGGGAATCCGGCCCGACCTTATGGCCGAGGATATCGGTGTTGCTGATCGACAAGGTGAGCATGTCGGTCACGTCGTTCTTCCCGAGGTTCTCGTTTTTGACGAGATCCTTTGCGAAATCCACCAGGTACTGGACCGCTGCCGGCGTCTGGCCAACATCCTCGTAGAAATTTCCAGTGGGAACTCCCGCAGCCTTACGGGTCTTCTGGCGCTCATCGCTGGCATTGAAGGCCTTGGCCCATGCGGGAAGCTCTGGCATCCAGTAGGTGGAGGTTATGAAGGCGCCACTCTCATGGTCTGTCCAGAACGCTCCCTTGCTCGCGTGCCCTGAGGTCAGAATCGCGGCGCGGTCCTTGTAAGAGACGCCAAAGACCTTTGCGCGGCCCTGGGTAGCAAGCTCGAGTTCATCGCCAATGGTGGACGCTGCCTCCCGGTGGGGGGAAGCTCCCGGAGAGACCTCGCCGCCGTCGGGTACTCCGACAAGCTTGTAGCGATCATCGCTCACCGAGCTGACCTGGCGCAGCTTGCCATTGGGACCTGGTTCCCACCACTCGTTGATGGGGATCTTATGGCCGTCGGTATAGCTGCCCGTTCCAATCGTCGAATGCCCCGCCGCCGTCACCAGGTTGGCGTAGTCGTAGTAGCAGTCCGTGAAGTGGACACCCTTTTTCAGGAAGAGATTGAATCCGTTCGGTGTTTTGAAGTCATCGCGGTAGCGGTCGAGATAATCCCCACGGAACTGATCGAGTACAAGGATGACGACCAGCTTTGGCTTGGCATGATAGGCGTCTGCCCTCATAGGAACGGATCCGGGCAGCAGAAGAGTTAGAACGAGCAGAAAAGATGCAAACACGCGCATTCCTAAAGAGTAACCGCTTTCGTGGCTTTCCGAATGTCCTGCATTTCCGTTGAGTGGCGAAGCACTTACCCTGCTGTAGGGGTGCAAGCCTCCACACTGAAAAACCGCTAGAATGGACTCAAATGATTGATCTAGCATTCGTCCGGGCCAACCTGGCCGCCGTTGAGGAGAAGCTGCGCGCGCGAGGCATGGACCCCGCTGCTGCCCTAGGCGACTTTGCCGTCATCGACCGTGAGCGTCGCAACGCCATTACCGAGGTTGAAACCTTAAAGGCGAAGCGCAACAAGCTGACGGAGGAGATTGCGCGTTTACGAAAGTCAGGAGCCGACGCCACTGCCCAGACAGAGGAGACTCGCTCCTTGAAGGCCGACGTTGAGGCACTGGAGGCTCGCGCGGCAGAGTCCGATCAGCGACTGCAGACGATCCTGCAGAGTATTCCGAATCTCCCGCAGGACGACGTTCCGGTAGGTGCGGATGAGCATGGCAATCGCGAGGAAAAAACCTGGGGAACGAAACCGTCCTTCAGCTTCGAGCCAAAGGCACATTGGGAGATCGGCGAGGCCCTCAATATCCTCGACTTCAATCGTGCCGCCAAGATCTCCGGCTCGCGTTTTGTGGTCCATTACGGTGCCGGAGCACGGTTGGAGCGTGCCCTTGCCAACTTCATGCTCGACCTCCACACGCGGGAGCATGGATATACCGAGGTGCTACCACCCTACATGGTCAACTCCCGATCGCTGTTCGGAACCGGGCAGCTACCGAAGTTCGCCGAAGATCTCTTCCATTGCGACGACAAGGGCGCGTACGTTCCGGGAGAGCTGCAGGAGGGCGATCACTGGCTGATCCCTACGGCCGAGGTTCCGGTCACGAACCTTCTGCGTGATGAGACCGTCGATGAGTCGCAGCTCTCCATCTCACTCTGCGCCTACACACCATGCTTTCGGAGCGAGGCAGGATCGTACGGCAAGGATGTTCGCGGCATGATTCGCCAGCATCAGTTCCAGAAGGTAGAGCTGGTTAAGTTCACCACCCCGGACAAATCGCAGCAGGAGCACGAGGCTTTGACGCGGCACGCCGAGAGCGTGCTGGAGCACCTTGGTCTTCCCTATCGCCGCATGCTGCTCTGCACCGGGGATATGGGGTTTGCTTCGTCCAAGACCTATGATCTCGAGGTCTGGCTGCCTGGACAGGGCCTCTACCGCGAGATCAGCTCCTGCTCCAACTTCACCGACTTCCAGGCTCGCCGCGCGAACATTCGCTTCCGCCCTGCGGGAGCCAAAAAGTCAGAGTACGTCCATACGCTCAACGGCTCCGGTCTCGCCGTGGGGCGCACGTACCTTGCCATCCTTGAGAACTATCAGCAGGCCGACGGCTCTGTTCGGGTGCCCGAGGTGCTGATCCCGTACATGAACGGCCAGACCGTCATCAGCAGGCAGGAGCGTTTCTGATGGCCTCCCGCTGCCTTACACTCGTACGTGGCCTTCAGGAGCACGCCGACTGATGATCAAACTTCTCCGTTCCTACTTCTGGTGGACCTATGACCGCGGCAGTCTTCACTACGACGTGATGGTTACGCTGATTCTGCTGTTTCTCTTCCTCGGTCCGCGGTTCATTGACTTCAAGGACCGTCCTGTAGAGACCGTGGCTCTTCACTCCTCAGAGGTACTTGTAAAGGAAGCCGGCAGAGCGGGAGACGAGAGCCGGTTCATGTATCAGATTCGCGCCGAGGATATTGAGCGGGCCACTGCAGGAGAGCAAGGCGATGATGCCCTGCGGGCGGCAATCCTGCGGGTGATCGAGCCAATTGCTGGCGAGGTCAAGCTGGAGCGATACGAGAGTGTGCGTGATGCGCAGGGTAAGGTGATTGCGTACAACGCATGGGTTACTCGTCTCTAGTGCGAGGGGCGAATCTTCAGATCGATGAGCCAGAAACGACTTTGCGGCTCCATCTGCATCTAATTGTGTGGAGAACAGAGAACGAATGACGATTCTGCCCCGGCTGGTTATCGCTTCCCTTCTTTTTAGTCCCATCGCTCTTTCGGCCCAGGTCAAGCCCGGCGAACTGGATCAGACGATTCGCCAGATGGACGCGGCGAGTGCGCGCTTCAAGTCCGCTGAGGCCGACTTCCAGTGGGACTTCTATGAGCTCGTCGTCAGGGAGACGACCACGCAGCACGGCAGCATCTACTTCAAGAAGAGCGGCAACAGTCTTGAGATGGGAGCGAAGGTCCTTCCTCCAGCCGCAAAGTTCCTGTCCTACAAAAACGGAAAGCTAGCACTGTTCGACCCGAATACCAAGGAGCTGAAGGTCTTCGCTGCAGGTCAGAATAAAGCGCAGTACGAGAGCTTTCTCACGCTTGGCTTCGGAGGCAGCGGCACCGAGTTAACCAAGGCATGGACGGTGAAGGATCTCGGATCCGAGGCGCTCTCCGATGGAAGTGGCACGGTGCAAACGAGAAAGCTCGATCTCGTCTCGAAGGACGCAAACGTTCGCAATATGTTCAGCCATATCGTGATCTGGGTCGATACCAATCGCGATATCTCGCTCAAGCAGCAGTTCTTTACGCCCTCTGGTGATTACCGCACCGCGACCTATTCAAACATTCGGTATAACCAATCCGTAAACACGAAGCCATACGAATACAAAAAGTAGCCATTGTGCTAAGAAAAGAGCCTCGATGAGAACATCGAGGCTCGTTTGCTTTGGCGGGGATTTTGCTTCTACGGATATAGCTTAGCTGGAACGATCTCGGGCTCCGGTTCACCGGCTGCGACGATCAGCTTCTTCAACTGCTCCCGCAGTTCTTCCCCTTTGGCCCGGTACTCCTTCCGACCTGCGAGGTTTACAAGCTCGTGCGGGTCTGCGCGCTGATCGTAGAACTGATACTCGTTGTAGACCTTTGCGGCTGGTTCCTTGGTATCACCGGATAGGTCGGCAACGCAGTAGGTCCAGTCCGGAGTACGAATCGCTCTGCCGGTCATCGACTCACTGATCTGGATCAACTGCTCGCTCTTCCAGTTCTGCCGCGCCTCGTAGCTGCTCACCAGAGGGAAAAAACTGCGGCCCTTCCAGCTTGATGGCGGGGTCAGACCTGCGGCCTCGACCAGGGTCGGTGCCAGATCGATCAGCCCCACCAGCTCCGGAATCTGCTGGTTACCCTTGAAGCCAGGGCCATCGATGATGAGGGGGACATGGATGGAGCTGTTGTGTGTGCTCCGCTTGTACTCCTGGTTGCGGGTCATGAAGTGGCATCCGTGATCGCTGAAGAAGACAAAGATGGTGTCGTCTGCCAGGTTCTCCTCTTCGAGAACACGGCGAATGCGGCCCACGGAGGAGTCGATCGCTTCAATGCATCCGTAGTAATCCGGCAGCTGATCCTGCCATGTGCCGGGAAGAGCGCGAAGATCCTCCGGAGCCGTCGAGTTTACAAAACGTGCCGCTGCTCCCTTCGGGGCCACAGGCCGGTGCATATCATTCTGCTGATGCGGTTCAAGCTGCGAGATAAACAGCAGGAAGGGCTTCTCCTGCTTCTGACGGAGAAAGCGTTCTGCGCGGTCCGTGAGAAAGTCAACGCGATATTGATCCTTGTAGGTGATCGGCTTGTTGTCGCGATCCCAGATCGTCCCCTCGTACGGGTGGCTGGTGTGCTCCAGTGCATTGGCTCCCTCCCACAAGTCAAGGAAGCCTCCACGGTCTTCCGACTTCACAGGACCGGGGCTGCCGCCCTGGTTGGGATTCCCAAGGGCGAGGTGCCATTTTCCGATTAGGTTTGCGGTGTAGCCGTTCTTGCGCAACTCTGTGGCTATGGTCGGCAGCGATTTGTCGAGTTCCAGGCCGTTGTGCCAAACTCCGGTCTCTGTTGCATAACGGCTGGTCATCAGGACAGAACGAGACGGGGCGCAGACTGGCTGGTTGGTGACAGCGTGGGTGAAGTTTTTGCCGCGCGATGCAAGCGCGTCGATGTTTGGGGTTCGCGTGGATCCATTGCGGCCATTCGCACCAACGAAATCTGCACGGAACTGGTCAGCGAGGTAGAGAATGATGTTTGGCTTTTTCGCCTCGCCCGTCGCCTGCGCTCGCTGTGCTTCTGCTGCTGCCGGGACTGCCGCCGTTACAGCCGCTGCCATGGTCCCCTTGAAGAAGGACCGGCGGCTCTGCATATTCTCAGACATTTAAATATCGACCTCGAAGGTGAACACTACTCGCGCCATGGTATGACAAAACCATCAACCGCTGCGCTTTGGCGTTGGCACCAAACTTATTTCGAAGGTTCTTGCGAAGCTGACGATGTGGCTGGCACGGCAGGCAAGGTGTAGATCACCTCACCGGGACGGGTGTAGTGCAGCTCTTCGCGCGCCTGATGCTCAATAGCATCGGGATCTTCCTTCAGCCGGTCGATGTGGGACTTCAGCAGTTCGTTTTCCTGACGGAGACTTTGGAGCTGATTGTCCAGGTGGTGGGCATCCTGCAGCTTTCGCTGGTACACGGTCAGCCCATTCTGGCCGAAGACCACGTGGTAGGCGACTCCCAGAGCAAGAAACACAGCCGCAGCCGTCGCCCATCGTCTCCAGCCACCTACAACTCCGGCGAGAAGTCTCATGAGCAGCCCTTTGCTTCCCTGTTTCACGTGATTTGCGCCTGTTCGCAGCATCCCCAAAGAAAAGGAGAAATTCTTTGGGCGAACAGCGTCAAGTGGAAAAACACCGGTCGCAGCAGACGTACCAAGTTCGTACTGTCTTCGAGGTAAATCTGCCATCGGAGGCTTCCAGTCGCGCGAAGCGGCACCCCCGGCCGCGAATGAGAAATGCACGACGCTCCGCCGCTTGATATTCTTCTCTTGGTGCATATCCTCTTCGTGATCTCGATTGCTTCCCTCCTCGTAGTTCTCGGGGCTGCTGCCGCGATCGTTCATCACGTTCGCAACGATCGCCATCGAATCGCACAGGCGCCTCCAGAGCCGAGCTTTGCCGACCATCTGCAGGCAGCGACCGAATACGGCACCCCCAGATCGACGAGGGTTGTTCCTGCCCAGTCTGTGCAGTCCATTGGCCTCCGCAAAGACTGGGCACACGACACGAAGCAAAACACCGTTGGCGAAGCATCTGCATCAGGAGGTCGTCCTGGCCCGCAGTTGATTCATAAATCGCCCGTCGAGACTGACCGGCAGAAGACTTCAGAGACTGATACGATCCAAACGGCGGCCGCGCCTCGTCTCCGCATTCTCGCCGCAGGAGATCGCATTGTTACCAAGAAAAATACTTAGCGCGAAAGGAACTACCTTCATGCAGAGCACGCTTTCTACTTCGTCTACTCTGGCCACCCCGGCACGCTCGATGGTCAGCTCACTTCCCGGCCGAGCGGCCATTGTCCTTAGCGCTACGCTCTTTGTTGCAGCCTGCGCGCACGTATCCATTCCGTTGCCCTTCACGCCTGTTCCTCTCACGCTCCAGAACCTTGCGGTCCTGCTTGTGGGGCTTGTGCTTGGCCCCGCTGCCGGATTTTCGGCCATGGTGCTCTACCTGGCGGAAGGTGCGATGGGTCTGCCGGTCTTCAATCCTGCCGGTACAGGCGGCGTACTTCAGCTGCTCGGACCCACGGGAGGCTATCTGCTCGCCTACCCGCTCGTTGCTCTGATCGCTGGCTGGGCATTCCGGTCGCTCCCCCTGAAGTCGCTTTACGGCCGCGCTGCCGTTGCCGGCGTCCTCGCCACTACGGTTCTGTTCGCCGCCGGATCCTTTTGGATGGCACACCTGCTCCACCTCGGCGCCGTGGCTGTATGGACGATGGCGATTGCCCCCTTTCTTCCGGGAGAGATCGTAAAGATCGCGTCTGCAGCCGGCATTGCAGCCTCCATTCATAGCTGGCGCCGCGCCTGACTCCACTGTATTTGGGCGTTGTATCCGACTTAAGGAACAACGCTCTTTTCCCGTTACAACGAACACAAGGAACTTCGCATCATGACCGCCCCGCAGACAGCAGTTCAAGAGATCAGCATCGCCCACAGTCCCGACTCCGATGACGCCTTCATGTTTTATGGCCTTGCCACAAACAAGGTTCGCGTACCGGGATACAAGTTCACCCATGTGCTGACGGACATCGAGACGTTGAATCACAAGGCGATCAACGAAGCGTACTACGACATCACCGCGATCTCGTTTCATGCGTATCCGTATTTGCAGGACAACTACACCCTGATGGCATGCGGAGGCAGCGTCGGCGAGGGCTATGGCCCCATGATTGTTGCCAACCCCAAGCTCACGCTGGCCGAGGCGCAGAAGACCCGTATCGCAGTACCAGGAACCTTGACGACGGCGTTCCTCGCCCTCCGGCTCTTCGCGCCGGATATCCAGTACAGTGTCGTTCCGTTCGATAAGATCATTCCCGCCGTCACAGCGGGGGAGTTCGACGCCGGGCTGATCATCCACGAGGGACAACTCACCTATGCCAACGACGGCTTGGTCAAGTTGCTTGACCTCGGCCAGTGGTGGCGCGAACAGACAGGCCTGCCCCTCCCTCTCGGCGGCAACGCCATCCGCCGCTCCTTGGGTCAGGAGACCATGCTGATGGCGACAAATGCTCTTCGCGACAGCATTCAGCACGCGCTCGACCACCGCGAAGAGGCGCTCGCCTATGCCATGCAGTTCGCTCGCGATCTCGATACAAATCTGGCAAATCGCTTTGTTGGAATGTACGTGAACGAGCGCACCCTGAACTACGGCGAAGACGGTCGCGTCGCGATTCGCAAGCTGCTCGAGATGGGCTACGACCGCGGAATCATCCCGCACCGCGCTAACGTGGATTTTGTCGGCTAATTTGTTGGCAGATCAGCCTGCAGGAGTGCACAAACTCCTGCAGGCTGTGGTATCTTTAGAAAGTCAAGTGATTGCAGCCGCTGACGGTTCTCACCTGACGATCCTCATCCCTGAGGAAATGCAACAGACCTGGACGCGTAGCTCAACTGGCAGAGCATTCGGCT
>DASTSJ010000144.1:0-8809 GCA_035760765.1 Edaphobacter sp.
AAGAGAGATCACCTCACTCGCGATGGACAACGCCGGTAACGTCTATGCTGCGGGTGTGGGTGCGCGAGGGACGCTGCCACTGCCTCCTTTGCCGGTTACCGGGAATGTGGGGATCACGGTCACGTTTTCGCAGCCTGGGTCGTCGACGGCAGCGGGTGCGAACTCACTGGTTCCGGACGGGAGCGAGATATACCGGATCGCAAAAGACGGCACGCCGGCGCGGCTGCTGACGATGAAGGAAGACGTAGTCTACGCTCTGGCTTTCCGCAAGGGAGTCCTTCTGGCAGCTACGGGAAATCGCGGACGCGTGTACAGGATCGACCCGGCGGTTCCGGGACAGTTCACCGATGTAGCTCATCTCGACGCTGCGCAGGGGATGGCGTTCGCTCCCACAAAGGATGGGCTTCTGGTGGCGACCAGCAACAGTGGCAAGGTGTTTCGCCTGACCGATGCCGCGGCGAAGGAGTCGGTCTATACCAGCGAGGTGTTTGATGCGCAGGGATACTCCCGCTGGGGACGGGTGGAGATGCACACGGATGGAACATCTGGAGAGTACGAACTTTGGATGCGGAGCGGAAATGTGCAGAGCCCGCTGATGGGATGGAGCGAGTGGGCCAAGGTGTCTCCGGATGGCTCCGCGGCAATTCCGGAGGGACGGTTTGTGCAGTGGAAGGCAGTACTTCGTGCCGGGTCCGGCATTGATTCGGTCGGGGTGAATTATCTGCCGCGAAATGTGGCTCCCGTGGTGGACGAGATTGTTGTGCAGCCGGGAGCGAAGATGACCCCTGGGGCGGCCACGCCCGCGACGACAACGGTGCAGGTGGCGTTTCCTGTGCCAAGTTCGTCGGGCCCGGTCGCCAGTTTTCAGCAGGATGCGAACACAACTCCACTGACGGCACAGAAGGATAAGAATTCGGTGACCGCCCGCTGGCTGGCGCACGACGACAATGGGGATGATTTGATGTTTGCCGTCTGGTATCGCGGAGTGGGAGAGGCGAATTGGAGGCTGCTGAAGGACAAGATCTCGGATCGCTATTACAGCTTCGACGCTTCCCTGCTGCCGGATGGCAACTACGAGCTTAGGGTCGTGGCGAGCGATGCTCCGGTACACACAGATTCTGAGACGCTGACAGGAGAGCGAGTGGGCCCGGCGTTTGTTGTGGATACGACGCCTCCGGTTCCGGGTACTCTGACCGCTACGCTGGCTCCGGCGCGTGCAGGGACAGTGCCGCGTATTCATGCGACGCTGGACGCGCACGATGCTACCTCGCCGATCGCGCACGCAGAGTACTCGATCGATGGCGGAGCGTGGCAGTATCTTGAGCCGGTGGGACAGGTCTCCGATTCGCAGACCGAGCACTATGACTTCACAGCAGAGGTGCCACAGGTGACGACACCTGTCACGGATGCAAAGGAGCACGTGATTGCAGTGCGCGTGTACGACCGCTATGACAATATGGCGGCGGTCAAGGCGGTGGTTCGTTGACCGAAGGGATTGCGGAGCAGACTAAGAAGGGTGTCGGACGGTTCAACCTGTACGACCCGGACTTTCTGCTGCTGGTGGTCGACCTGATCGGAACATTCGTTTTTGCAGTGGAAGGAGCGCTGGCAGGAATCAATGCGGAGCTCGATATCTTCGGGCTGCTGGTGCTGTCGTTTGTAACGGCTCTGGGTGGAGGAACAATTCGCGACCTGCTGATCGGGGCCATACCACCGAACAGTATTCGTGACTGGAGATATCCGGCGACAGCCTTATCGGGCGGTGTCGCCGTCTTCTGCTTCCATGGATTATTCGAGAGAGTGCCGGTGCAGTTGATGGTCACGCTGGATGCGGCAGGTCTGGCACTGTTCGCGGTCGCGGGTACGGCGAAGGCGCTGGAGTTTGGCATTCATCCCTTGCTCGCAATCCTGATGGGGGCGGTAACGGGAGCGGGCGGTGGCACGGTGCGCGATATTCTGCTGGCGCAGGTTCCCGGCGTGCTGCACTCGGATGTGTATGCGGCTGCGGCACTGGCAGGTTCCATTGTGGTGGTACTTGGAGTTGCGATGAAGCTGCGCAAGGGATGGGCGATGAGCCTTGGAGCGGCGGTGTGCTTCGTGCTGCGAATGGTGGCTGTACGACAGCACTGGAATCTGCCGAAGGTACTGATTCGGTGAGTGCAGATAGTAAGCTGAGAGCCGATGCGTTTTGAATTGTTCATAGCGGCGCGGTACCTGAGGGCCAAAAGAAGGCAGGCGGTGGTCGGGGTGATCACCGCAATCTCGGTGATCGGCGTAACGGCGGGTGTCGCTTCCCTGATCATCGCCCTCGCGATTACCAACGGCATGCGACGGGACATGCAGGAGCGGCTGCTGGGCTCGACGGCGCATATTGACCTGATGCGGGTGGCGGCGGACGGAATCAAAGACTGGCGGCCGCTGTTGGAACGCTTGCGAGCTCTGCCGCACGTCACGGCCGCAGCTCCGGGGCTGTACGGCCAGGTGCTGATCTCGCGCGGAGCGCGAAGCGGCGGCGGTCTGATCAAGGGAGTCATCCCTGCAGACGAAAGAACCGTGGGTGATCTTCTCCAGAAGGTGCAGGATGGGTCAGCGGAAGACCTGGATCCTGAGCCCCCTGCTCCGGCTGGAGCGAATGTAATGGCGGCTGCGCGACCGCTACCGCCGATTGTGATCGGGAACGATCTGGCGGAGACGATTGGTGCCAAGGTAGGGGATGCGGTCCTTGTGACCAGTCCGCAGGGAGAGTTGACGCCGCTCGGCCTGGTTCCGAAGTATCAGCGCTGTGTTGTGACAGGCATCTTCAAATCAGGGTTCTATCAGTACGACGCAAGCTACGCGTTTATGCGGCTGAAGGATGCCCAGAGGCTCTTCAGCGAACCGGACTTGATCTCGGTGATCAGCTTCAAGGTGGATGATCTTTATAAGGCGGACAAGATTGCGCGGGAGATCGAGCAGGCGGCTGGCAAAGGCTTTCAGACGACGAATTGGATGGAGCAGAACCGTGAGCTCTTCCGGGCGCTGAAGCTGGAACAGATTGTCACGTTCATTGTGCTGGCGCTGATTGTGTGCGTTGCCGCACTGAATATCCTGATCGCCTTGACCATGATGGTGATGGAAAAGACGCGCGACATCGCTGTGCTGATGAGCTTTGGCGTGACGGAGATGCAGGTGCGCAGGATCTTCCTGCTGCAGGGGCTGCTGATCTCGGTGATCGGTACTGTTCTAGGGCTGGTTGTGGGATACGCGTTAAGCTGGGTTGGAGGTCACTACAGGTTTATCCACCTGGATGCGGCGGTATATTCGCTGGACTATCTCCCGTTCGCACCCCGGGTGTCGGATGGCGTTATTGTGGCGGCGGTTTCGCTGGGTGTCAGCCTGATTGCGACGCTCTATCCCAGCGGAAGTGCTGCGAAGGTTCTACCGGCGGAGGCACTGCGATATGAGTGATGTTCGATTACGTTATTGGGACGTTGCGCCTGCAGGTATGGCGAAGCTGCGTGAATTGGAGCACTACCTGAACACCGAGTCCGGCCTGGATTACGTGCTGCGCGAGCTGGTGAAGGTGCGAGCCTCGCAGCTGAACGGATGCGCATTCTGCGTGAAAACCCATGTGGCGGAGTTGCAAAAGGCGGGCGCAAGCGCAGAGAAGATTAGCGATGTGGCCGAATGGAGGAACTCCAGCGCATACACCCAACGGGAACGTGCAGCGCTGTCATGGACTGAGGTGGTGACGAACATCCAGGAGGGCCATGCGCCGGAGGCGGTCTATGACGAGGTGCGGGGCGCCTTCAGCGAGGTGGAGGTCGTCAACCTTACTCTGATGATCGGGACCATCAACGTGTGGAACCGGCTTTCGGTAGCACTGGGGAAGCAGCCCGAGATCGAGGTGCAGGAGTGAACGATTCCTGGATGGAGGACGGGGAGTCCAACCGAAGTCTGCAGCCATTACCGGTCATGTCGGATCATCGCCGTGTCGTGATGCGAGCAGAAGGTCTTACGAAGGTTTACCCCCAGGTATCCGGGAATAAAGGGCCGGGGCTGGAGTTGTTCCGGGGTCTCGACCTGGTGGTCCACGCAGGCGAGATGGTCGCCATTGTGGGCGAGAGCGGAGCCGGAAAGAGTACCTTGCTGCATCTGCTGGCAGCGTTGGACAAGCCGACTGCCGGAGAGGTGTACTGCGGAGACGCTCGCCTGAGCCGGTTCACGCCGCGGCAAGCTGCCGAATTCCGCAACTGCGACGTCGGCTATGTGTGGCAATTTCACTATCTTCTGCCGGAGTTCACAGCTGCCGAGAACGTCGCCATGCCTCTGCTGGCCCGCGGGGTGAGCCGCGCCTCTGCCCTGTCCAAGGCAAACCAGTGGCTCAAGGAGGTCGGTCTGGGCGCGAGGGGGCACCATCGATCAGGCGAATTGAGCGGTGGCGAGCAGCAGAGGGTTTCGCTGGCACGTGCGCTGGTGACTGAGCCTAAGATCCTGCTGGCGGACGAGCCGACGGGGGATCTGGACAACAAGACCGGAGAGGCGGTCTTCGACCTGATCCAGGGACTGCACCGGGCACACGGCCTCACGAGCATTCTGGTCACCCATAATGTTGATTTTGCAGAGAGATGCGATCGAATGCTGCGGCTGCGGAGAGGTGCCCTGGAGGAGATGCCCGTGCGGGAAACAAAGAGCGAGCGACGGGGTTAAGAGCCTTAGGAGGCGTGCTGCATCATCTCAGCTACAAGCAACGCCTGAAGGCCACCGAGTTGCAGGCATTGACGATGTACCACTTTGGTTTCTTGAACCTCTTGACGGCTACCGCGATACAGGCAATTGCGATGTACCACTTTGGTTTCGTGAACCTCTTTTTCACATAGTGCGTCGAATAGATATTGATGTAGTGTAAGCAGTAACTTTAGCGAGACGATTTGCAAGGTTGACGCGGCGACTACACTAGTAACAGTGGATGGATGCGCCGCATAACAGCGGTAGCACCCAAGTGTTCTCCAAGCGTGCATGTGGTGACGCGGGGAATGGAAGTGGTAATGGTGCCATCGACGGCTCCCAGGGCCGGAGGTGGTGGCCGGGTTCGAAGGGGAGAACATGTTCGAACGCTACACAGAGAAGGCACGGCGGGTTATCTTCTTTGCCCGCTACGAAGCAAGCCAGTTTGGGTCACCTTACATTGAAACGGAACACCTGCTTCTGGGTCTGTTACGGGAAGACAAGGCTTTGACCAACCGATTTTTGCGGTCGCATGCCTCGGTCGAGTCCATTCGTAAACAAATTGAAGGACATACGACGATCCGGGAGAAGGTTTCGACCTCGGTGGATCTTCCCTTATCGAACGAATGCAAACGAGTTCTGGCGTATGCAGCCGAAGAGGCGGAACGCCTGTCACACAAGCACATTGGAACGGAGCACCTGCTGTTGGGGCTGCTGCGCGAAGAGAAGTGCTTCGCGGCGGAGATCCTGACCGAGCGCGGTTTACGCCTTCCGGCCATCCGGGAGGAGCTGCAGCGGACGACCCAGGAGAAGTCTCCTACCTCGCAATCGGGCAAGGGCCAGCGCAACGAGCAAAGCATGCTGGCAGAGTTCTCGCGCGACCTGACCCAGGCGGCGCTGGATCAGCAGTTGGATCCGTTGGTCGGGCGTGACTCTGAGGTAGACCGGGTCATCCAGATTCTCTGCCGCCGCACCAAGAACAATCCCGTCCTGATCGGCGAGCCGGGTGTGGGCAAGACAGCCATCGTCGAGGGTTTGGCGCAGAAGATTGCGGACGGTGAGGTTCCGAGCTTCCTGGCAGATAAGCGGGTGCTCGCACTCGATCTCTCCCTGATCGTGGCGGGAACGAAGTATCGCGGTCAGTTTGAGGAGCGTCTGAAGACCATCATGAAGGAGCTGATGGAGAATCAGAACTCCATCGTCTTCATCGACGAACTGCACACGCTGGTCGGTGCGGGTTCAGCGGAAGGATCGCTCGATGCTGCGAACATTCTTAAGCCTGCGCTTAGCCGTGGCGAGATCCAGTGCATCGGAGCCACGACTCCCGGCGAGTATCGCAAGTCGATTGAGAAGGACCGCTCGCTCGAGCGGCGATTCCAGGCCGTGAAGGTACCTCCTCCCAACGAGGAGGACGCGGTCAAGATCATGATGGGGATCAAGGACAAGTATGAGAAGTTTCATGCTGTCAGCTACACGGACGATGCGATCCAGTTTTCGGTCTCGCATTCGAACCGCTACATCCCCGACCGCTTCCTTCCGGACAAGGCGATCGACCTGATCGACGAAGCGGGAGCGCGGGTAAAGCTGCGCCAGACTTCCCTCCCGGAGGAGCTGACCGAAGTTCAGAAGCGGATCAAGTTCATCGTGCACCGCATGGAAAATGCGATCGCGAACCACGAGTTCGAGAAGGCGCGGTTCTATTCGGACGAGGAGCGGAAGGAGCGTGAGAACCTGCGCGCTCTGCGCGACAAGTACCACCTGGACGACTCCTCGGCTGGAATCGTGACGCGCGAGGATATCGAAGATGTAGTTAGTCGTTGGACGGGCGTCCCCGTTACCTCGCTGAAGGAAGAGGAGACGCAACGGCTGCTGCGGGTGGAAGAAGAGCTACACAAGCGCGTGATCTCGCAGGAGAAGGCGATCTCCGCGCTCGCCCGGGCGATTCGCCGCTCGCGTGCCGGTCTCAAGAATCCTTCCCGGCCGATCGGTAGCTTCCTGTTCCTCGGACCGACCGGCGTCGGAAAGACCGAGGTTGCACGTACGCTGGCGCAGTTCCTCTTCGGCAGCGAGAAGTCGCTGATCCGCTTCGATATGTCGGAGTTCATGGAGAAGCACTCCGTGAGCAAGCTGATCGGTTCGCCTCCAGGCTACGTCGGTTACGAAGAGGGCGGCCAGCTGACCGAGCGCGTCAAGCGCAATCCGTACAGCGTGGTTCTGCTGGACGAGATCGAAAAGGCGCATCCGGACGTCTTCAACCTGCTGCTGCAGGTGTTTGAAGACGGCCAGCTGACCGACGGTCTGGGCAACACGGTCGACTACAAGAACACGATCATCATCATGACCTCGAACATTGGGGCGAAGCACCTGCAGAAGCGGCAGGGTCTGGGCTTCCAGAGCGAGAAGGAGGACATGGTTCTCGACAAGATGGAGGAGCTGGTGCGGGGCGAGGTGAAGCGTACCTTCAACCCTGAGTTCCTGAACCGCCTGGACGAGATCATTATCTTCACCTCGCTGACCGATCAGGACCTGATGCAGATCCTCGAACTGCTGGTGCAGCAGCTAAACGTAAATCTTGTCCACAAGGCGATCACCATCTCGGTGACCGACGAGGCCAAGAAGTGGATCATCGAGAAGACTGCATCAGACCGCACCTACGGTGCACGTCCGCTGCGCAGGGCTCTCCAGAAGTACATCGAGGATCCTCTCTCTGAGGCGCTGATTGCTGGCGGAATTCCGCAGCGGCCAGCGTTCCTGGAGGTGTACATGGAGAACAACCAGCTCTTCTATCGTCCGATCGCCAACGATGGCGAGGAGAAGGTTGGCGGATTCGCTCTAAGCGCTGTCTAACAAGCCGCACTACGAACATCTATGCCCCGACCCAACGGCCGGGGCGTATTGTTTAAGGGCAATTCAAACCATCAGTTTATGTGAGGAGCTTGAATGGATCGTAGAACCTTCGCCACACTTCTGCCCGGTATTCTTGCGGCGGCTGAGGTCTTTCCGGAGGAAGCGAAGGCGGCGACATTGATGGCGCTGGAGTCTGGAGCCTACGAGCCCGGACCGCAGACGCATGGCTCAGTTCCCAAACGAGCGTCAAGACGCTATGCACTGGGCATGCTAAAGGCGGGGAATATTCGACTCGAGGTACATGAGACAACGCAGGAAGTCGGCGCACCGCACGAACCCATCGAAAGCCATCTGCATAGTGAGATCGTGCTGGTGCGGGAGGGAACGCTTGATCTGACGGTGAACGGGAAGACCCAAAGGCTGCGCACGGGAGATATGGGGCTTTGCGTTGCGGGCGACAGACACTACATCCAGAATGCAGGCACAACACCGGCAACCTACTTTGTGGTGACCTTGGGGCCACCAGAGTAGGCTGCCGGCTTTAGTAAACCTAACTTGCCTTAGACAAGAGACTTGGCAGATTTCACCGCGTGCCCGACTGCATCGGAGACCGTATCGGCGATATCGCTGGCCCTGTCCCCCGCTTTGTCTACAAGATGAACGGCACGATCCCGCGCCCGTGTGACTGCATCCTGAGCTTCGTCGCTGAAGCGCTCTGCCTGCGTGCGCAGGTAGTCGCCCGCATCCTGAAGGTACTCACTGACGTCCTCGGCGCTTCTACGAAGTTTCTTTCTGGTTCGTTCCCCGCTCTGTGGAGCGTACAAAAGCGCGACAGCTGCACCCGCGGACACGCCTATTCCAAAAGCCAGCCAGTAGTTTTTAGCACTCATTGAGCAGCCACCTCGACGGAATAAATCTCTTTGATTTCGCATACCTTCTGTAGGATTCGGGGGATTGGGCAGGGGTTGGCCTCTCCATCACCCGTCCACCCCCTTTTACTGTCGAATCAGCAAGATAGTGCCGAAACCTAGGACTTGAGTCCGGCCAGTTCTCTCGCCTTGACAAAGATTCTGCTGAACATTGCGCTATTGAGTCTTCCGGTATTGGTGTTCCTCAGGGAGGGATGGTAGCTGCAAAGCAGATGCAGGCCGTTGGGCAGTTCGTAATGAGCCTCATGGGCGAACCTGTACGCTGACTTTCGCTCGATCACTCCGTTCGCAAAGAGATGTGCAAGATATCCGTCGAAGGCGATCTT
>DASTSJ010000145.1:0-8524 GCA_035760765.1 Edaphobacter sp.
AGCAAAAGACGGAAATAAAACTGCAACGGGTAACAAAAGATTCAAGAGAGGCACATTTATGAAGAATCCCGAAACATACAGATTCGGTGCTGTGACGAATCGTAGATTCTCTCCCATCGGTTTCGAGAAGACGAGCCATGCGGGGCAGAGGAGCGCGAGAGCGGCAGCCTGGTTCTCGGTATTGGCAGCACTCGTCCTGATGCTGACGGCGTTGCCTGCGCTGGCACAGTTCGAGTCGGCCACGGTACTTGGTTACGTACATGACAGCTCCGGTGCAGCGATTCCGAACAGCACCGTGACGCTGACTAACACGGCCACCGGCATCTCGCAGACTAAGACGACGGATGCCGAGGGCAAGTACGAGTTTCCGAGCGTGCAGATCGGCAACTATACCGTCACATCGGAGGCACAGGGCTTCAGCCGGGCGGTGACGGAGCCGTTCGTGGTGCAGACCAATGCTCGTCAGCGCGTGGATGTGACGCTGCAGGCGGGTTCGGTGTCGGAGCAGGTCACGGTGACGTCGGCGGCGCAGCTTCTGGATACGGAGACCAGCTCACATTCCACCGTGATCGGCACCAAGCAGGTGGAAGATCTTCCTCTGAATGGCCGCTCGTATGCGGACCTGGTGCTTCTGGTTCCGGGAGCGAGAAAGTCGCTGCTGGAAAATAACGGCACATCGAGCCGCGAGGGTTCGTTCAACATCAACGGACAGCGTTCGGCCTTCAACAACTATCTGCTGGATGGTCTGGACAACAACAACTACGGCACCTCGAACCAGGGTTTTGCGAACGAGAATATTCCGCCTTCTCCGGACGCAATCAGCGAATTCCGTGTCGAGACGAATAACTACTCGGCGGAGTATGGACGTACGACGGGCGCGGTGATCAACGCGTCGATTCGTCGCGGCACGAACCAGTTCCACGGGCGCGCGTGGGATTACAACCGCAACACGGTCTTTAATGCGATCGGACCGTTCCTGGCTCCGGGAGCAAGCAAGCCGAAGTTCATCCAGAATCAGTTCGGCGGCACCTTTGGCGGCCCGATCTGGAAGGATCACACCTTCTTCTTTGTGGACTATGAAGGTCTGCGCCGCATCTTCAACAATGCGAATACGACCTCGACGCTGCCGACAACAAATCAGCGCAACGGGATGTTCTACTTCAACGACGATCCTTCGAACGCTGCGAATGCAATTCCGCTGAAGAATCCTGTTACTGGTAAGACGTATCTGGGGCAGATTCCTCGCGGCGACATGACACAGTTTGCGCGTGCGGTTCTGGACGCGCTTCCGCAGCCGAATGTTCCCGGACGTATCGCGAGCAACTTTGCGATCACGCCACGCGGAACGATCAACGACGACAAGGGTGATGCTCGCGTCGACCATACCTTCAACGATCATTGGAGCATCTTCGGACGCTACAGCGAACACCGTCAGAGTCTGTTTGACCCTCCAGGAATTCCTGGCCGCGCTGGCGGAAACTCGAACGGCAACGTAAGCATTCAGAATCGCAACATCGCCGGCGGCGCAACCTGGACGATCTCGGCAAACAAGCTTCTCGATATCCGCTTTGGGTGGTCTCGGAATCGTGGCGGCAAGTTCCCCATTGGACAGGGACAGAGCTCTCTGCTGGTTGAGAACGGAATCACCGACGGTCTGCCAACCGATCCTCTGGTCGTGCGGTCGCTGAATGCGCAATCCGTCGATGGCTACTCGCAGTTCGGTGCTCAGAGTTCAAACCCACAGTTCCAAAACCCCACGATCTACAACCCGAAGGCAAACTTTACGTGGATCAAGAGCAAGCACTCGATGAAGTTCGGTTACGAGTGGCAAGCTGTCAATACGGAAGTCAATGACTTCAATCCGAGCTACGGACAAGACAACTACAACGGAGTCTTTTCCAAAAACGGCGACATCGCATCGAGTAACCGCACCAGCACTGATCCGTCGTCCAGCTATGCGGCACAGGTCAAGGCTGCACAGAATCTCGCTGACTTCATGTTTGGCAATCGCGCTCAGTACTCGTTGACGACATATGCAATCGTGAATCTGCGGCAGCGCTACAACTTCATGTACTTCCAGGACGACATCAAGCTGTCGCCCAAGCTGACCATCAATGCAGGTCTGCGGTATGAGATTGTGACACCGCAATACGAGAAGGACAATCGTCTTTCGAACTTCGATCCGAACACCAACTCTCTGATTCATGCCCGCAGCGGCGGTATCTATAGCCGCTCGCTTGTCAATACTCCTCTTAACAACTGGGCGCCGCGCTTCGGCTTTGCGTATTCCGCAGATGACAAGACAGTGATCCGCGGCGGATACGGTATTGTCTACTCACAATGGAACCGTGCCGGCGGCGAAAATAATCTGACGTACAACGGCCCCGACGTTGTGAATGCGAGCATCACACAGGTTGCTCCCACTCCTTCGAATGTTTGTGCCAACGATACGCAGCTGCAGTCGGCCTGCTTCCGGCAGACGCAGCAGGGTTACGCTCAGAATCTGACGAGCCCGGCCTACTTCAATCCTCTCAACGTTCTCTCACGCTATATCCCGCGTGATTTCAAGACGGGTTATGTTCAGCAGTACCAGGTCGGCGTTCAGCGTCAGCTTGGGGCAGGCTTTGTCGCCGACATTGCGTATGTCGGTAACAAGTCCACTCACCTGCAGACGCTGGCAGATTACAACCAGGCCACACCTTGCACGACGGCGCCTTGCGGGAACCTGCAATCGCGTCGTCCGGTCAAGAACTTTGGCGGAATTGAGATTGCGTATGGGATCGGATCTGCAAACTACAACTCGCTGCAGTTCAAGCTGGAGAAGAGGGCTTCCAAGGGTCTCTACCTTCTGAACTCCTTCGTATACAGCCGCGTGTTTGATATCTCTTCGGGACACCTTGAGACTTCGAACGGCGATAACTCCCGCGTGAACTTTGCGAACCCAAGCAACGACTACGGTCCGGGAGGATACGATCAGCCATTGGCCGATACACTCTCCGTCGTCTATGACCTTCCTTATGGTCACGGACGCCATTGGGGTGGAAGCTCCGGCCGGATGATGAACACGGTCCTGGGTGGCTGGCAGGTGACGCTGATCAACACGATGACCAGCGGGCTTCCCGTCAACATCACCTACTCGATCCCGAGTTCGTCGGGTCTCTACGTCTCCGACCTGGTTACGTACCGTCCGAACCGCATCAACAATGGACCGATCAAGGGACCGTCGTCGGGACGTAAGAAGACGGCGACTGCTCTCAACAACTACTTCATTAACACGAATCTCGCTGCACCCACAACGTATCCGTGGGGCAATGTGAGCCGCAACTCCGAGCGTTCGGACTCCTTCTACCAGGCCGATCTTGGCCTGCACAAGGCGTTTCCGCTGTGGAGCGACAGCTCGAACCTGGATTTCCGTGCCGAGGCGTTCAACGTGCTGAACAAGGTGAACTACGGTGCGCCGAACAGCACGTTTAGCAGCTCGAGCTTTGGACAGATCACGAGCGCATTCCCGGCTCGTCAACTGCAGCTCGCAGCGAAGATCATCTTCTAAGCGACGCATTCATCCTGATCGGATCGGCGCCGTGTCCTTACGAACGGCGCCGTTATTTTTGAACAGCAGAACCGAAGACGAAGGAGCAGAGGATGTTTGGAAGTGCATGGAGCAGGATGGCGTGGTTGGCTCTCGCCGCAATCGCAGGAACCGCTGCAGCACAGCAGCTTACGCAGGCTGCACAGGACAAGGTTGTGCGGCTGAATGAGATCCAGGTGATTGGATCGCACAACAGCTATCACGCCGGCTTTGCACCGAGTGAGCGCAAGTACCTGGAGATGAAGAACCCCAAGGCTCTGCGCTCCCTCGATTACAGCCATGCGCCACTTCCAGATCAACTGAATGGTGGAGTGCGCCAGATTGAGATTGACGTCTTCGCCGATGCAAAGGGAGGGCGTTACGCTCACCTCCCAATCGATGACGCGGAGGTAAAAGCCGGACTACCAGCTGATCCAAACTTCGATCCAAATCACGAGATGGATAAGCCGGGCTTCAAAGTGATGCATGTGCAGGGCGTCGATCAGCGCAGCACGTGCCACACCTTTGTTAAGTGCCTGACGATTGTGCGGGAGTGGTCGCAGCAACATCCGCAGCACCTGCCGATCTTCATCTTGGTGGAGACGAAGGACGACGAGGGCAATCCGAAGTTTGGCATGCCTGCGACGGAACCGTTTACTCCCCAGGTCTTCGACGCACTGGATGCTGAGGTGCGGTCGGTGTTCAAGCCGGGTGAGTACATCACTCCCGATGAGGTGCGGGGACAAGCCGCGACGCTGAACGCTGCGATCAGCAGGAATGGCTGGCCGACGCTTGCGAAGTCTCGCGGGCGCGTGGTGTTTCTGCTGGACCAGAGAAAGATTGAGGACACCTATACCGAGGGTCATCCGTCTCTGAAGGGTCGCGTCTTCTTTACCAACGGTGAACCAGGCAAGCCGGATGCTGCATTCACGGAGCAGAACGATGGCTCCAAGGAGACGATTGATGCGCTAGTGAAACAGGGCTATCTGGTGCGGACACGTACCGATGAGGGCACGGAGCAGGCCCGCACAAATGACACAACGCGGCGGGACCTGGCGCTTTCGACGGGCGCGCAGATGATCAGCACAGACTATCCGCCGTCGGAGCCTTCGAAGTGGACTTCGTTTGTTGTGAAGTTTCCCGATGGTCTGGTTGCGCGATGCAATCCAGTCAACAAACCGGCTGGCTGCGTGGATCGGCTGCTGGAAGCTCCTGCGAATGCGCTGGCGAGGAGATAGCTGATGGCCTCAGCGGCTAAAGCCGCTCTGAATCACCGCGGATGCGGCACGGCTGAAGCCGTGCCCTTAACGAGATTTCGTCGCGGGCCCAAATAGGCCGGGAGAGAGATACTGGCTGGAGCTTAGCGCTCCAGCCAGTTTTTTATGCGTGAGCGATAGGTTCGACTCATGGGGATCTTCTGGCCGTTGAGAAGATGCACGCCGTATTCCCCGTCGATCTCCGGGCGTACCTCTTTGACGTACTGCAGGTTGACGATGGAGGAACGGTGGACGCGCAGGAAGGTGCTGGGATCCAGCTTCTCTTCGAGACGTGTCATGGTCTCGCGCAGCAAGTGGGTCTCTGACTGTGTACAGATGCGAACATAGTTCTCTTCGGCGCCGATCCAACATATCTCGGAGACTGGAAGAAAGAGGATGCGTCCCTTGGACTTGAAGACGATACGCGTCGTGTACGGGGTTCCATTCGGGCTCTTCGGCGCAGCGGACTCGGGGTTCTGGCGCGAGGCCTTGATGTGGTCGAGTGCGCGCTGCGTTGCCGCGCGAAAACGGTCGAGCGTGAAGGGCTTGAGAAGGTAGTCCACGGCGTGGATCTCAAAGGCGCGCAGAGCGTATCTGTCATACGCGGTCGTAAAGATGATGGAGGGCATGACCGGATCGGCCGCTGCAGATAGCTCGCCGATCACGTCGAAGCCGTCCATATCGGGCATGCGGACGTCGAGGAAGAGGAGGTCGGGTTTCGTAGCGCGGACCAGCGAGATCGTCTCAGCAGCGGAAGCGCCTTCGCCTGCAACTTCAATCTCGGGAAACTCGCGCAGCAGCTGCCGCAGCTTCTGCCGTGCCAGGACTTCATCGTCAGCAAGGACTGCCTGAATCATCACACACCATATCCTGTGGTTTGTTCTACTGAACTCGGAGCAAAGCGGAGAGGAAGCCTGATGACGACCTCCACGAGATTGCCCGCAAGCTCTGTTATGGTGAAGCTCTGATCGTCCCCGTAATGAAGCTGAAGACGATCCTGAACGTTGGCCAGACCAACACCATTGCTAGTAGCCGAACGATTTTCAGAGTTAAGCCCGGAGCCGTTATTGGTGACGCTAAGCCGGAGCACGGAGGCTTCCGCCCTGGCGTCGATCGAAAGCACACCATTCTCACTCAGCCGGGAAAGGCCGTGAGCGTAGGCGTTTTCGACGATGGGCTGCAGAATCATGGTCGGTACGATCGCGTCATGCACGGATGGATCGATGGACATTCGCTGATGCACGCGGCCGGCATATCTGCGATCCTGCATGGCCAGGTACATCTCGATGAATTCCATCTCATCGCTTAATGGGATGAACGGCGCTTCCCCGCGATGCAACGTTATACGCAGAAGGCGGCTGAGTTGTTCCAGCATGAGATCAGCTGCCGCAATGTCGGTCCGCATGAGGCTCGAGATCCCGTTCATTGTGTTGAACAGGAAGTGCGGATTGAGTTGCATGCGAAGGGCGCGCATTTGTGCCTGTACCAGTTGCGATTCCAACTGCGCGGCTACGCGTTCCTGCTCCTGATAACGCTGATAATAGCCGATGCCGCGAAAGAGAAAGAAGCCTGACCAGAAGAGCACAAGCGAGTCGATGAGCTCGGCATCGAGGTGGAACGACAGCCGTTGCCAAAACGGCATGAATGGCTTACCCAGCGGTAGATGGGGAAAGAGGACGACCCATATCATCTCTTCTACGACGCAGGCCAGAAGGCTGAGCGGGAAGAAGACGAGCAGCATGGTCTTCAGGTTCGCCGTGTAGATCTTGGACCTCAGGGTCCACCACAGCAGCCAGCAGAGCACACCCCAGAGAAAATACTGTGCTCCCCAGGCCTGAAGCAGCAGGGCCAGAGTGACCTTGTGATCATTCCAGAACCGCATCCGGCTGTTCCATTCCTGCAGGGCAAAAAGGAACCCCAGGGCCGTTGCACCTGAGATGAAGAGAAGCGGGTGCATCCAGATGGGTTCGTGGGTCTCTTTCTTCCAACGATCGAAGATCAGTGCCTTATTCCTCGACTTTCTAGGGAGTCCCGGTCGCGCTGTCCAAAGGACACGTACCGCATGATGGGGCATCGCGCGCTACGAGATGGCTCGCGGGGGCATAGGTCACAGCAGCAAAGAGCACCAACGAGATAAGGACGTGACTTGTTCTCAAACGCATTGCAGATACTCCTCCTGGAGGAATACGCCTGCGAGGTGGTCTGATGTTTGGGACCTGATAACGGCAAACTGTTCCGGTTTCATTCGCAGTCCGGGTCAGTAGACCGGAGACCACGGAACGAGGGAACATGCGATCCCGGTACTAGTACGAGGACCGCAGGCGTATTGAACTCAGGTTAAATTGATGCCTTTGCGACAAGACACGTTACTGGTCACAAACCTGGAAGGATTCGCAACCAGTGCTGGTCTGACAAAGTCGCCAGGATCGAGAGCGTCGCTAGGAGCCTGCCTGCTGCTTCGGAGCTATGCCGGATCCGCGGCCGGTCAGCTCATGAATAAGGTCGACCTCACGCTGGCGATAGGGGCTGCCGTCATGCCGAAAGACCTCGTGGAACCAGATGGTGGGCTGGGAGAGTACGTAAGGATGCTGCCAGGAGTCCCAAGGGAGGTAGGTCTGGGTTTTGCCGGCAACGAGCCCCCAATTAATGGCCGCGACGTTCAGTTTTTTTGCGAGCGGAAGGATGGTGTCGAAGGTGCTTCCGCTTCCTCGAGCCATGTACTCGGTGCAGATGATGGGACGGTGGAGGGGCTGCAGGGATCGGACGCGCGCTTCGAACTCCTCGGGCCAGCCGTAGTTATGGAAGCTGATAACGTCGCTCTCTGCGAGCTGAATCTTTGTGACGGCACTCTCTTTGGCGGGATCGCTCCAGTTCCCGTTCCATACGCCGCTGGTGAGTGGCTGGGTGGGATGTGCCGAACGTGCCCAGGCAAAGGCCTTGGGCAGCATAGCCTCAACCAGCTTTACCTTATCCTTCGGCTCGCCGAAGCGGTTGCCGTTGGTGTTGTCGGGCTCGTTCCAGACGTCCCAGGCAAGCACGCGATCGTCTTTTCCGAAGGCGGAGACGACACCCACGACGTACTCCTTCAACTTTGGCTCGTAGGAGGGATCGGAGAGTTCCTTTGCGCCTGGGCTCTGGACCCAGCCGGAGTTATGAACACCCGGGATGGGGGGATGCTGAGGCCCGAGATGAGGGTTGGGTTCCCAGCAGGAGTCAAAGAGCACAAGGATGGGGCGGATGTGGTGGCGCGATGCGATGGCGAGAAACGCGTCCAGGCGGCGGACGAAGCCCTTCGGGTCCTGCTGCCAGAGCTGGTCCTGCAGAAAGACGCGCATGGTGTTCATGCCGATGGACTCCGCCAGGCCGAGCTCCCGGTCATTGAGGGAGGGATTGAAGGTCGCCTCCTGGAACATCTCGAGCTGGTTGATGGCATCGGAAGGAACGTAGTTGGCCCCCACCAGCCACGGTTGGCGGCTGTACCAGTCGTTTGCGGCCTGTTCGGTCCAGCGGCCAGGCGCCGATGTGGGCTGGCCAAAGGAGGAGGTTGCGGCAAAAAGCACGGAGAGCAGGAGAGCAGCGCAAATTCGCATCCGGCCCATCATAGCCGAACCGCCGAGGTTCGCAAGTTCACGTAAGCTCAGAGGGTTATCCTCACATCCGACGGAATGTGGCAGAGGCCAGATCTTTGTGAGGGAACTGA